>JBKPLV010000053.1:0-7262 GCA_046731795.1 Actinomycetota bacterium
CCTGACGCGCGGCGACGAGCTGCCGGTCTTCGCGTTCACGTTGCAAGCCGAGATCGACAACTACAGCGTGTTCGACGTCTCGAACGCGCTGCGCGAACGGGGCTGGCAGGTGCCTGCATACACCTTCCCCGAGAACCGGACCGATCTCGCGGCGCTCCGCGTCGTCGTCCGGCGTGGATTCACGCACGACCTCGCGGACATGCTCGTCGCAGACCTCGAGCGCCAACTCCCGCGACTCCAGAGCCAGCCCGAGCCCGTGCACGACGAGGCGTCCGGGGGCGCCTTCAGGCACTGATGTGCCGCTGGCTGGCGTACTCGGGCTCGCCCGTGCTGCTCGAGGAGCTCCTGTACAAGCCGAAGCACTCGCTCATCGACCAGAGCCTCCATTCGACCATGGGCGCGGAGACGACGAACGGAGACGGATTCGGCATCGGCTGGTACGCCGAAGGCGAGACCCCGGGCACGTTCCACTCGATCGAGCCCGCCTGGAACGACCGCAACCTGCGCGACCTGGCGACCCACCTGCGCTCCGGGCTGGTGCTCGCGCACATCCGGGCGTCCTCGGGCTCGCCCGTGCAGCAGACGAACTGCCACCCCTTTCGCTACGGGACGTGGCTCTGGATGCACAACGGGCTCATCGCGGGGTTTCCGCGCGTCAAGCGTGAGCTCCTGCTGGCCGTCGACTCGAGCCTGTATCCGCTGATCGAAGGCTCCACCGACTCGGAGGCGTTCTTCTACCTCGCGCTGACGATGGGGCTCGAGGATGATCCGCCCGCCGCGGTCGAGCGCGCCGTCGGCTACATCGAGCACGTCGGCCGGAGCGCGGGCGTCGAGCATCCGATCCAGATGACCGTCGCGACGACGAACGGCGACAGCCTGTGGGCGTTCCGCTACTCGAGCGAGGGGAAGTCGCGCACGCTCTTCTACTCGACACGTGTCGACACGCTCCGCGAGCAGCACCCGGAGGTCGAGGTGCTCCGGGAGCTCTCGGACGAATCGAGGCTCGTCGTCTCCGAGCCGCTCGGCGATCTGAAGGGCGCCTGGAACGAAGTGCCGGAGTCGCACTACGGCGTCGTGCAGGCCGGCGAGGACGAGCTGCGGCCGTTCACTCCGCGGCCGCCCGGATAGGTCAGGTCGCCGGGGCGGGCGCCGGCGTCGCTCCAGCCTCCGCCTTCTCGCCCTCGGTTGCGAGCGAGATCATGGCCGCACCGAAGAGCGCCACGCCGAGGCCGCAGTACGCGATGACCTTGTGCCAGGTGGGCTCCGCGAGGCGCTCGTCGAGGAGGAGCGTGCCGACGAGGATGCCGACCAGCGGGTTGCACACGGAGACCGTCGCGACCGAGGCCGCGAGCTTGCCCGTCGCGAGCGACACCTGTTGGACCACGAACGCGAGGATGCCCGCGATCGCGAAGGCGTAGGCCTCCCAGCTCGTGAGCACCGCGCCGAGCCCGTCGTCGCCGAGGATCTCGACGGTCGGCTTGCACAGTGACGCCGACAGGCCGTAGAGGACGCCCGCACAGGCTCCGTAGAGGCCTGCCTTGCGGACGAGCGAGCCCCGCCCGCCGGCGACGAGTAATGCCGCCGCCACCGCCCCGAACACGAGAACCGCGACGGCCCACTCGCGCGCCGGGGCGTTGTCGTTGCCCTCGGCCGCATCCCCCACTCCGGTGAAGATCGCGAGGCCCAAAACGACGATCGCCGCGCCGAGCACTTCGCGGCGATTGATGATCTGGCTCGTGAGGAGGAAGCCGAGCGGGAGCGCGAACACGATCGTCGTGACCAGCAGGGGCTGGATCACGGCCAGTCTGCCGTTCGCGAGCGCGACCGCCTGGAAGGCGTAGCCGCAGAGGAGCGCGATCGTCCCGAAGAGCCACCACGTCTGCTTCGCGAGCGTGAGGAGCGACGTCGGCGAGCCGAGCGACACCTCGCCCATCCCGAGCGCGCCCTTCTGCTGCAGCGTCGCTGCGAGCGCGAAGAAGAACGCTGCAACCAGCGCGAGGATCTCCGCCACGGCGGGAGCCTACGCACGGCGTCAGACGCTCGCAATCGCGCTCCGCGGTCTTGTAACGTCGGCCGATCGACGCCGCCGTCTCACGTGCGCTCTCGATTCCGATCGTTCTCGGCACGCCTCGAATCGGCCGGATGAGCGAGCACGCCGCGAAGCTCGTGCTCTCGAAGCTCGAGGCGCGATCCGGCGTGGAGACCGACCTCATCGACGTCGCCACGCTTCCGATCTCCACCCATGACGCAGGCGAGAGCGCCAAAGACCCCGGGTTCGCGGAGGCGATGAATCGCGCGGACGCCCTTGTACTCGTCGCACCCGAGTACAACCGCGGCTACCCGGGGCTCCTCAAGCATGTCCTCGACACGAATCTGCACGAGTACATCCACAAGGCGGTCGGCGTGGTCGGGGTCTCGTCCGGGATCTTCGGCGGCGCGCGCGTGATCGAGAACCTCTTGCCGGTTCTGCGCGAGCTCGGCCTCGTCACGATCTTCTGGGACGTCAACGTCAACAACGTCGCGAAACGGTTCGACGAGAGCGGAGCGCTGGTCGACGACTCGTTCCTCTCGATCGACAAGTTCCTCGACGAGCTGATCTGGATGGCCGAGACCCTTCGCCACGGGCGGGAGCACGTCGTCCTCGGAGGAGCGGCATGACGGAGACGATGCGCTGTGCTCGGTGCGGCGCGCAGATGAACCACCAGGCGGACAAGCTCGTCGAGGCCAGGACGCGCGAGGAAGCGGAGCCGACCCGTGAGCTCGGCGGCATCGTCCTCCTCGTGTTCGCCTGCCCGAGCTGCGGCTACGTCGCCTCGCGGCGCGAGGACGAGCCCCAGGATCGCTAGAGCCCCTGAATCGATACGACCTCGTCGACGAGGTCGAGCCCTTCCGAGCGGTGCGTGACGAGCAGCACCGAGCGCCCATCCGCCGCCGCCAGCACGTCGGTCACCAGCGCTTCGGCCGTCTCGGGATCGAGCTGCGCGGTCGGCTCGTCGAGCACGAGCACGGGCGCGTCAGAGAGCAGCGCCCTCGCGACGACGAGCCGTTGGCGCTGTCCACCGGACATGCGCGCGCCGTCCTCCCCGACGAGCGTGTCGAGACCGTCGGGCAGCGACTCCACCCACTCGCGGAGGCGCGCCCGCTCGAGCGCGTCGAGAAGCTCGTCGTCGCTTGCGCTCGGGTCGGCGAGCCGCAGGTTCTCCCGAATGGTCGAGTCGAAGACGTGCGCGTCCTGCCCGGCGAGCGCGAACGTGCCGCGCACATCCTCCAGCCGGAGCTCGCGGAGGTCGCGGCCGCCGACCGAGACGCGACCGGCGACGGGATCGAGGAAGCGGAGCAGCAGGTTCGTGACCGTGGTCTTCCCGGCGCCGCTCGGACCGATGAGTGCCACGCGCCGCCCGGGCGGAAGCGCCAAATCGAAATGGTCGAGCACGACCGGCCCGTCCGGTTGGTAGCGGGCGGTCACGCCCTCGAGTGCCACCGTGACCGCGCCGCTCGAAAGGTGCGCCGGCCTCTCCGCCTCACGAACCGCGGGCTCGCGGTCGACGAGCTCGAGGACTCGCCGTCCGGACGCCAGCGTCCCGGAGAGCTCGCGCGCCGCTCCCGGCAGCGGAGCGACCGCGTCGAACGAGGAGAGCGCGAGGAGTGCCAGCGCGGCGATGAGTACTCGGTCGAGGGTGCCGGCATCGTGAGCCGACACGGCGATCGCCAGCACGGCCACGGTCGTGAGGCCGGCGACGAGGATCCCGGCAGCGTCCGCAAGTCCGGCGACGAGCGCGTCTCGACGTGCGAGCCGGGTGAGCCGAGAGTCGAGCTCGCGAATACGCGCGAGCGCATCGTCCTCGCGGCCGAACGCGACGAGCTCGGGCGCGCCGCGCAGCAGCTCGACGAGCTCGGCGGTCAAGTCGCTGCGCGTAGCCGCCTGCCTCTCCCCCACGCGCCGTGCCAGGCGGTACGCCAGGAGCGGGACGAGGGTGCCGGCGACGAGCAGGCCCGCGGCGAGCACGACGGCCGCAGCCGGCGACGCGAACGCGACGGCCACGACGCACGCGCCCGCGACCACCGCCGCGACGAGCGGGGGAACGAGCCCGCGGAGATACAGACCCTGGAGAGCGTCGACGTCTGCGACGAGCCGGTTGACGAGGTCGCCACGACGGAAGGCGTCGAGCTCCGCGGGCGCGAGCGGCTCGATCCGTGCGTACACGGTCGAGCGGATACGCCCGAGCGCCCGGAGCGTGAGGTCGTGCGAGGCGAGCCGCTCCACGTACCGCGCGAGGGGGCGCGCGAGCGCGAAGAACCGGACGGCGACGATGGTCGTCGTGAGCGAGAGGATCGGAGGCTGCTCTGCCGCACGCGAGATGAGGTATCCCGCGGTCGCGATCAGGGCGACGCCACAGCCGACCGCGGCCGCACCGAGCGCGATCGAGAGCGCGACGCGGCTCCGCGACATGCCGGCGAGCGCGAGCAGGCGGCGGATCACCCCGATCACGCGAGCTCCAGGGCCGTGGCGACGCGACCACGCTCCAGCCGGACGATGCGGTCGGCCTGGGCGGCGACCTCCGGACGGTGCGCGACGAGCAGCACCGTGCGGCCCAGGCGCAGCCGCTCGATCGCCGCGCTCACCAGTGCGACGCGCGCCGGGTCGAGGTCCGCAGTGGGCTCGTCGAGCAGCACGAGCGGGGCGTCGCGCACGAATGCGCGTGCGAGGGCGATCCGCCGCCGCTCCCCCGTTGACAGCTGGCGCTCGGCTTCGCCGACGACCGTCTCGTACCCGCGCGGCAGAGCGGACACGAAGTCGTGCGCGCCCGCAAGCTCCGCCGCGCGGCGAACGTGATCGTCCTCCGCGGTCGGCTGGCCGAGGCGCATGTTGTCGGCGACGGTTCCGCGGAACAGCGTCGGCCGCTGCGGCACGTACGCGATGCGGCGCCGCCACTCCGCCAGGTCCACGTCCGCGAGATCGACGTCTCCGACGCGGATGCGGCCTGAGCTCGGCCGCGCGAAGCCGAGGAGTAGCGAGACGAGCGTGCTCTTGCCCGCCCCGCTCGCGCCGACGAGCGCAACCGTCTCCCCGGGGTGCAGCTCGAGCTCGACGTCGCTGAGCACCTCGCCCTCGCGCAGCGGGTAAGCGAACGACACACGCTCGAAGACGATCGGCTCGACGGCCGGATCCGGAGCGGGCGCATCGCCGCCTGCGACCGGCGCGGCCTCGGCCAGGTCGAGCATGCGCTCGGCGACCGCCGCCCCGTCCGCGCTCGCGTGGAACTGGGCGGCGAGGTTGCGCAGCGGCAGGTAGAGCTCCGGCGCGAGCACGAGCACGGTCAGTGCCGGCTCGAACGCGATCCGCCCGTCGACCAGACGCACGCCGACGACGACCGCGACGAGCGCGATCCCGAGCGTCGCGGCGAGCTCGAGCACGGCTCCGGACAGGAAGGCGACGCGAAGCGTGCCCATGGTCGTCCGGCGGTACTCCTCGCTGACGTCGGCGATGCGTCCGACCTGCGCCTGGCCGCGGTTGAACGCGCGCAGGGTCGGAAGCCCGCGGACGACGTCGAGGAAGTGGTTCGAGAGCAGCGCGAGCGCCTGCCAGCGCTCGCGCGCGCGACGCTCTATGTACCGACCGACGAGCCACATGAAAACCGGCACGAGCGGCAGGGTCAGCAGCATCACTCCCGCCGCGACGAGGTCGATCGAGGCGACGAGCACGAGCACCGCGACCGGCACGACGACCGCGAGCACGGCCTGCGGGAGGTACTTGGCGAACGTCGCCTCGAGCGCATCCACGCCGGAGACCGCCGCGGTCGCGACCTCCGCGCTCTGTGCTCCGTCGAGCGCGGCCGGACTGCCTCGCAGCCTCGAGGCGACGAGTTCGAGCCGAAGCTGCGAGATCACGTCGCCCGCTGCGCGCCTTCCGGCGACTTCGAATGCCCACGCACCACAGGCGCGCGCGACGACCACAACCGCGAGCAGCGTCAGTGGCCACGCCACCGCCACGAGCGAGGCGCCGTCGAAGGCGCGGGCGGCGACGCGCGCGAGCAGCACTGCCTGTGCGAGGACGAGAAGCGCGACCACGACCCCGAGCGCGACGTCGAGGGCGAGCAGCGGCCGGACGGCGCGGGCCCGCTTGGCGAGGCGCGGATCGAGGAGTCGCATCGAGGCGAGGCTAGTCGCGACTCACGTTTACTGGTACTGAGTGGCGCTCGGTACTAGAGTCGCCCGGTCCGGAAACGTCAGAAAGGAGGGGCCGATGTCCTCGATGTCGATGCAGGATCTCGAGTCGCGCAGAGGCTGGGTCGTTTTCGCAGCCATCGTGATGTTCTCAGTGGGCGTCTTCAGGCTCATCTCCGGCATCAGCTACCTCGTGGACAGCCACAAGATCAACAACTTCACGCTCGGGCTGTTCGGGGACAACATGTGGCTCTGGGGGCTCTGGGACCTCGGCATCGCGGTCCTCGCGCTCTGGGCCGGTTGGTCGCTGCTCGGGAACGGGAGCTTCGGCCGCGTCGTGTCGTACATCTGGGCCGTGCTCGTGATCGTGAACAGCTTCGCGGTGATGGCATACGCGCCGTGGTACGCGTTCACGATGCTCGCCCTCGCCGTGCTCGTGATCTACGGACTCGCCTCGTCTCCTGGCGGAACGACCGAGCCCTCACGAGCCGTCTGAAGCTTGGCTCGACCCGGCGCCGTGCCGGGAGCTGCTCCCACACGGCGCCGGAAGATGAAGTGCGCCGTCGTACGAGCCGGCGCTATGACCGCGGCGCAGACACCTGGCGGCTCTGCGGCGAGCGCGGACCGAGTGGTCGTCGCGAAGCTCGCTGGCCGATGGCCGCAGCGGTCATCGCAGCGATTGTGCTGACCATCCTCCTGCCCGACTCTGTGCGTGCGGGTCCGGCATGGCTGCTCCCGCTGATCGAAGGCGTATTGCTCGTGGCCGTCATCGCAGGCGACCCCGGGGCGGATCGATCGTGATCCTCGGGCTCGTCATCGCGCGGGCCGTGAAGTCTTCACGTAGCCGGTAGGGCTACTCCGCGACTTCAGGCGCGGGAATACCGACGTTCGGCCCTGTGACAGGCTCGTCGCCGACGCGGTGCCGGAACACGTAGTACGTCCAGCCCTGGTACGCAAGGACGAGCGGGACGAAGATCAGCGCGACGACGGTCATGACCGCGAGCGCGTAGTGCGACGAGGACGCGTCGTCGACCGTGAGGCTGTCCGCGAAGTCGGTGCTCGAGACCATGACGCGCGGATACAGGCTCACGAACAGC
>JBKPLV010000054.1:0-13285 GCA_046731795.1 Actinomycetota bacterium
GCCAAGGCCCCGGTACCCTGGCGCCACCATCGACTGGCCACTCCTTCACCTTGTGAACACGTTCGTGGCGACGCGCGACTGGGTCGAAGATCCGGTCACGGCGTTCTCGGCGGTCGCCGTCCCCCTCTACGTCCTGGCAACCGTCGCGCTCTGGTTCGTGTCACGTCCGTCGCGGCTCTCGCGGTGGAGGCTCGCCGGCGTGTCCGCGCTTGTCGCCGCAGGGATCGCCCTGCTCGCGAACCAGGCCATTGCTCACGTGTGGGACCGGCCGCGCCCTTTCGCGACGCATGCGGCCGCGACACACCTGCTGTCGGCTCCGTCCCCGGATCCCTCCTTTCCGAGCGACCACGCAGCCGCAGCCTTCGCGATCGCGTTCTGCGTTCTCGCATTCTCGCGCCGGGCCGGCGTGGGCTTCCTCGCCGTGGCCACGCTCGTCGGCGTGTCGCGGCTCGCGCTCGGGATGCACTACCCGAGCGACGTCCTGGCCGGGATGCTCGTCGGCTGGGCCTCGGCACTGCTCGTCGTCCATCTGGGCAGGCCGACGATCGAGCGTCTCGCGAAGTTCGTCGGACGAGTCACCGACCCCGCGGTCGAGCCCGTCTGGACCTGGACGGCACGTGTCCTCGCGGCGGCGGTTACGTTCCGCCGAGCCGCGTCCCAGAGCTCAGTGGATCAGCGGTAGCAGCGCGTCGCGCGCGATCTGGAAACCGCGCTTCACGAGCTCCTCGCTGCCCTCGAACGCGCGGTCCTCGTGCTCGATCGAGACCACGAAGTCGTACTTCTCGCGGTAGAGCGCCGCAACGAACCGGTCCCAGCGCACCTCTCCGAGCCCCGGCAGCCGCGGCACCTGCCAACCCATGCCCAACGACCCCGTGCCGTGGCGATAGAGCCCGTCCCGATCGATCTCCATGTCCTTCGCGTGGACGTGGAAGATCTTGGGGGCGTAGTCGCGTACGACCCGCTCGTAGTCGATCATCAGCCAGACGAGGTGTGACGGGTCGAGATTGAGCCCGAAACTCGGGCTGTCGACGATCGAGAACATCTCGTCCCACACCGCCGGGGTCGAGGCGAGGTTCGTGCCACCGGGCCACTCGTCCCAGCTGAAGATCATCGGGCAGTTCTCGATGGCGATCCTGACCCCGCGCGACTCGGCGTACTCGACGAGTCGCGGCCACACCCTTCGGAACTCGCGGAAGTTGTCCGGGACGCTCTTCGTCTGGTCTCGCCCGACGAACGTGCCGACGAGGCCGACGTCCAGCTCGGCCGCTGCGTCGATCACCTTCCGGAGGTGCGTGTTCGCGGCGCGTCGCTCGGCTGGATCCGGGTGGAGGTTGTTCGGGTAGTAGGCCAACGAGGAGATCTCGAGGCCGTAGCGATCGAGGACGCCGCGAACGGCGCCGACGTCGAGCTTCGAGACGTCGATGTGCGAGGTTCCCGCGTACCGCCTGCGCTCGCCGCCCGCCGCCGGCCAGCACGCGACTTCGAGCATCTCGAAGCCCTCGCTCGCGGCCCACTCGGCAACCTGCCTCAGGGAGCGGCGAGGGAACGGCGCCGTGAGGAAACCGAGCTTCATCCCGCCACGACCGGGTTCGTCAGCGACTCGAGGCCCTCGATCTCGATCGTGACCTCGTCTCCGGGCTGCAGGAGGCGCTGCGGGTCGCGGAAGACCCCGACCCCCGCCGGTGTGCCCGTGAGGATGAGGTCGCCCGGCTCGAGGGTCGTCGTCTGCGAGGCGTACGCGATGACGTCGTCGACGCCGAAGATGAGGTTCGCCGTCGTCGAGTCCTGCAGGACCTCGCCGCTGACGATCGCCCGGATCCGCAGCGCATGGGGATCCGGGATCTCGTCCCGCGGGGTCATCGGTCCGACGGGGCAGAACGTGTCCGGAGACTTCCCTCGCGTCCATTGCCCGTCGCCGAACTGCAGGTCGCGCGCGCTCACGTCGTTCGCGCACAGGTAGCCGCGAACCGCCTCGAGCGCGTTCTCCTTCGAGGCCCTGCTCACGCGCTCGCCGATGACGACGCCGAGCTCGGCCTCGTAGTCGGTCTTCGTCACGAGCGGCGGGATCTTGATCGCCTCGCCCGGCCCGATCAGCGACGAGGGCCATTTCGCGAACAGCAGCGGCGCCTCCGGCAGCTCGACACCCTGCTCCTCCGCGTGATCGCGGTAGTTGAGGCCGACGCACACGATCTTCCCGGGGCGCTCGATCGGAAGCACGCGCGAAACCTACTTCGGCAGACCGGGCGCCGCGTGGTGTACTGACGGGGTGAGGATCGGAGTGATCGGAGGCGGCCACGTCGGAGGCGCACTTGCGGCGACGTGGGCGGAGAAGGGACGCGAGGTCGTCGTCTCCACTCGCGACACGGTCGCCGAGACCGCGCGCGATGCCGACGTCGTGGTGCTGGCAGTCCCCGCCTCCGCGGTCGCGGACGGGCTCGAGCAAGCCGGCTCGCTCGCGGGCAAGGTCGTCGTCGACGCGACGAACAACCTCTCCGGCGGACCTGCGGGGCTCGTGATCGCGGGACTCGTTCCCGACGCGCGCTACGTCAAGGCGTTCAACACCGTCTTCGCGACGTTCATGCACGACACGCCGCCGGGGGAGCCCCCGCCGTCGCTCGCGTACTGCGGCGACGACGCCGGCGCCAAGGAGATCGTCGCCGGGCTGATCGGCGACCTCGGCTTCGAGCCCGTGGACGCGGGTGGATCCGAGGCGACGCCCCTCGTCGAGTCCCTCGCGGCGCTCGTGATCGGCCTCGCCTACGGGCGGGGCCGCGGACCGTTCGTCTACCGGTTCCAGCCGAGCTGACGCACGGCGGACGGCTCTAGACTCGCCGCGTGAGCCTGCCGGCCTCCTTCGTCGCCGAGTTGCGGACGGCGCTCGGCGAAGAGCACGTCGTCACCGAGCCGGAGCAGCTCCGCGTCTACGAATGTGACGGCCTCACCGGCCACCGCGCGGTTCCCGAGCTCGTCGTCCTCCCCGGCTCCACCGAAGACGTCCAGGCGGTACTGCGCGCCTGCCATCGCGAGCGCGTGCCTTTCGTAGCCCGCGGCGCGGGCACGGGCCTCTCCGGCGGCGCGACTCCAGTTGCGGGCGGCGTCGTCGTCTCGCTCGCGCGCATGAACCGGATCCTCGAGATCGACCTCGCGAGCCAGCGCATCGTCGTCGAGCCGGGCGTCGCGAACCTCGACGTGACGCGCGCGGTCGCCGCGGAGGGGTTCTTCTACGCGCCCGATCCCTCGAGTCAGCAGGTGTGCACGATCGGCGGCAACGTCGCCGAGAACTCCGGCGGCGCGCACTGCCTCAAGTACGGCTTCACGGCTCACCACGTGACGGGTCTCACCTTCGTCCTCCCCGACGGCGAGGTCGTCGAGCTCGGTGGCAAGTCGCTCGACCCCGACGGCCCCGACGTGCTCGGCGTCATCGTCGGTTCCGAGGGCACGCTCGGCGTCGCGACCCGGATCACGCTCCGCCTCGTCCGCACGCCTCAGGCGATACGGACGCTGCTCGCCGGCTTCCGCACGATGGACGCCGCCGGAGCCGCGGTCTCGGGAATCGTCGCCGCCGGGGTCATGCCCTCGGCGATCGAGATGATGGACCGGCTCACGATCGAGGCCGCGGAGCGCGCAGTCGCGCCGGACTACCCGCGCGGAGCGGGCGCCGTCCTCCTCGTCGAGCTGGACGGCGTAGTCGAACAGGTCGAGGACGACGCCGCCGAGATCGAGCGGATCTGCTCCGAGTGCGGAGCGTTCGAGATCCGCACTGCCGAGAGCGACGCCGACCGGGCACTCCTCTGGAAAGGCCGGAAGTCGGCGTTCGCGGCCATGGGGCGCATCGCGACGGACTACTACGTCCAGGACGGTGTCGTCCCGCGCACGCGTCTCCCCGAGGTGCTCCGGCGAATCGAGGAGCTGTCGGCCGAGCACGGACTCCGCGTCGGCAACGTCTTCCACGCGGGGGACGGCAACCTCCACCCGCTCGTCCTGTACGACGCGGAGGCCGGCGAGACCGAGCATGCGCGGGAGCTGGCCGAGGCGATCCTGGATGCGTGCCTCGAGGCAGGCGGCTCGCTGACGGGCGAGCACGGGGTAGGGATGGACAAGGCGTGCTCGATGCCGCGCATGTTCTCCGAGCGCGACCTCCAGGTCTTCGAGCGGCTGCGCCGGGCCTTCGACCCGCTCGGCATCTGCAACCCGGGCAAGGTGATACCGACGCCGCGGCTGTGCGGCGAGGTTCCCGGCCCCTACCGCGTGCACGCGCTCGAGAGGATCGGCGTTGCCGAGCGTCTCTAGCGTCGAGGAGGCGTCGACTGCGCTGGCGGCCGCGTACAGCGAATCGCGCACGCTCCGCATCGGCGAGGATCTGACCGCTCACGGGCTGGATCGGATCCTCGAGCACGATCCCGGCGACCTCACCTGCACCGTCGAGGCCGGCGTCCGGCTGTCCGCGTTGCGCGCCGCGCTCGCGGCCGCGGGTCAGCGTCTGTCGCTCGATCCCCCGGGCGACCCGACGGTCGGCGCGCTGCTCGCCCAAAACGTCTCAGGCCCGCTCCGCCACCGCTTCGGCGCACCGCGCGACCTCGTCCTCGGCGTCACCGTCGTCCTCGCCGACGGGACGATCGCGAGCGCCGGCGGCAAGGTCGTGAAGAACGTCGCCGGGTACGACCTCGCGCGCCTCGTGTGCGGCTCGGAAGGCCGGTTGGCGCTCATCGCCCGAGCGAGCTTCAAGCTCCATCCCCTGCCGAGGGCGTCGCGCACGCTGGTCGTCGAGACCGACGACACGCCCACGATCGCGGCCGCGCTGCTGGGCTCGCAGCTGCAGCCGAGCGCGCTCGACATCCTCCACCCCGGGAGACTCGCTGTCCTCTTCGAGGGCTCCGACCGCGCCGTCGACGCCCAGCTCGCCCAGGCCCGGTCCCTCGTCGGGGGAAACGAAGCGCGCGACGCAGTGTGGGAGGAATCTCGCCGGAGACAGGAATCCGCCGCAGGTCGCGTCCATTTCGCTCCGGGAGACCTCGCCCACTCGCTACCCTCGCTTGCGGAGGAGGCGGTGATTCGTCCGGCAGCGGGGGTCGCCTACGGTCTGGCCCGTATTCCGGACGACACCCCGTCGGGCGTTCACCGTCTCTCCGACGCGATTCGCCGGCGGCTCGACCCGCAGGGCGTTCTGGCCGCGTGATCCGCGAGTACACGTCCGACTGCGTCCACTGCGGGTTCTGCCTGCCGACGTGCCCGACGTACGTGCTCTGGCGCGAGGAGATGGACTCCCCGCGCGGGCGGATCCACCTGATGGACGCGGCGCTCGACGGGACGGTCACGCTCAACCCGACCGTCACGCAGCACTTCGACCGCTGCCTCGGCTGCATGGCGTGCGTTTCCGCATGCCCGTCCGGCGTGCGCTACGACCGGCTCATCGAGGCGACGCGCGCAGCCGTCGAGGACGGCGTCACGCGGACGCGAGGAGACCGCCTCGTCCGCGGTGCGCTGTTCCGGCTCCTGCCGTATCCGGGGCGGATGCGAGCAGCTCTTCGTCTGGCACCGCTCGGCCGACACGCGCCGATGCCCGCCCGCTTGCGGCCGCTCGTCGAGGTCGCACCGCGCTGGCGCGGTCGAGGCAACGTTCCGCCGGTGACCCCGGCGTCCGGCGTCCGCCGGGCCCGGATCGGCCTCTTGACCGGCTGCGTCCAGAGCGCCGTCTTCCCCGACGTCAACGCGGCCACGGCCCGCGTCCTCGCCGCGGACGGCTTCGAGGTCGTCGCGCCAGCACAGGGCTGCTGCGGCGCTCTCTCCGTTCACGCCGGCCGACTCGAGGAGGGCAAGGCCTTCGCCCGCGCGTTGATGGCGGCGTTCGGCGAGGACGTCGACGTCGTCGTCGTGAACTCGTCCGGCTGCGGCTCGCATCTGAAGGAGCTCGGCTGGCTTCTCGACGACGAGCGAGCGGACGCGTTCGCCGCAAAGGTGCGCGATATCGGCGAGCTGCTCGCCAGCAGCTCTGCGCAGGCGCCGCGACACCCGCTCCCGCTCCGCGTCGCGCTCCAGGATTCGTGCCACCTCCGCCACGCGCAGGGTCTCCCGCTTGCGTCCTTGCCCTCGCTGGCCCGGATCCCGGGGCTCGAGGTCGTCGAGCCCGCCGAGCAGGACATCTGCTGCGGCTCGGCCGGGATCTACAACGTCGTCCAGGCCGACGCCGCGCACGAGCTCGGCGACCGGAAGGCCGAGCACGTGCTCGCGACGGGCGCGCAGGCGTATGCGAGCGCGAACCCGGGGTGCCTCGTCCAGGTCTCGAACGCTCTGCGACGGCGGGGGCAGCGGCTCCCCGCGCTCCACCCGATCGAGCTCGTCGACGCGTCGATCAGGGGAGTGGCGGCAAGCAAACTTCGCGCCACGGCGCGGCGCTAGCGCCGCTCGAGCGACTCCGTCACCCGGACGAGTTCGTCGCGACTCAGGCTTCCGGAGACGGTCACGACCAACCCGTCTGCGATCGCCCACACGTGCGGCGTGCCGCGTGGCTCGATGACGAGGCTGCCGTGCACGCCCGCGAGAGCACCCGTGCGGAGCGTGACCGCCTCGGGGTGGTCGACGTAGCCCTCTCCCGTCGCCACCGGGTCGTCCCAGATCCCACGTCCCGCGAGCCTCGTGGTGACGACGAGCTGCTCGAAGCCGCGCCTGTACGAGAGCGACACGACGCGACGGGACGGCGGGTTGCCGGCCTCCGGTCCCGTCGGTGCCGCTCGCTGCGCGACGGCCACCTCGGCCGGCTGGAATCCATCCGGAATCCAGGCGGGAACGAGCGCCCCGTACCCCGCCAGGCGGCCGACGTCGGGAAGGGCGACGCGGCGGAACCCGTCGTCCGTGCGCGAGACCTCGGCGCCTGGCGGGAACCGGAGCGCGAACGTGTTCTCTCCAACCGGCTCGTCCACGACGAGCCTCTCGACGCTCAGGTCCCGCAGCGTGGCCGGCCCCTTGCGCTCCACGACGTGCACCGGGATTCCCGTCTCGCGGTCGACAACCATCTCGAAGCGGTCGCCCGAGTACTCGGGGACGATCGCGTTCGGCATAGCCGCGACCTCGAGCGACCACGCGGGTCGCCCGGCGTACGTGATCTCGCGCACGCGCGGATCGCGGGCTGCCAGGAGCGCGCGCACGTATGCGGCGAACTCCTCGGGCAGCACCCAGGTGGGAGCCCCGACGTCCGGACGGCCGGGAGCAACGCCGTCCCGCTCGGCGTAGAAGAGCGTCCCGTCGCCCAGGCTCGCGCTCCGCTGCTCAGTCCGCACGATCCCGCGGGCTGCGTCGTACGTCACGATCTCGCCCGGGTGCGGGCCTGCGAGCCGAAGATCCCCACGCGAGGTGAGGACGAAAGCCCAGCGCGACTCGCCGGCGCTGCCGGGGCAACCGGCGGACGTGCAGCGGGAGATGAGTACACCACCGAGACTCTCGAGCGACGCGAGCGACCGGCGGACCTGCTCCTGCACCTGAGCCGCGCTCGCGACCTCTGCGCCCCCGATATGCGGAATGCGGTCGGAGAGCGGCAGCGCGATCGCGAGCACGGCGGCCACGGCCACCGCACCGGCAACCAGCGCGCGGCGTCCAAAGCGCCTCCCCGCGTGTCGCGAGATCACCGACTCCTGACGCTCGGACTCGTCGATCAGCCTCCGGCGAAGCTCGTCGTCGAATCCCGGACGGTGCTCCGGGGTCTCGAGCGCACGCAGCGCCGCGCCCAATTCGTCGTCACGAACCGTTGGAACACTCATCGTCGATCTCCTTCACGCTCGTCGTCGAGCGCCCGGCGCAGCGCGCGGCGGGCGCGATTGAGCCGCGACGCGATCGTGCCCTCGGGCACGCCGAGAATCGCTGCGGCCGACCGGTAGTCGAAGCCCTGGGCGTCCACGAGCAGAACGGCGGCGCGATCCTCGGGCGCCAGCCGAGCGAGCGCTTCCGCCAGTCCGATGCGGGTTGCGATCGTCTCGGCTACCTCGGGTACGGCCTCCGCCGGCTCGTCCGCCTCCTCGAGCTGGACGAGTCGAAGGCGGCGCGAGCGCCGAAGCTCCTCGATGCAGACGTTGTAGACGATCCGGTAGAGCCAGGTCGCGTGGGTCGAGTCGCCGCGAAACCGTCCAAGCCCGCGAAACGCCCGCGCGTACCCCTCCTGCAGCGCATCGTCCATCCGATCACGATCTCCGAGCAGCCGGAAGGCCAGCGCGCGGAGGGCCGAATCGTGCTGCGCGACGAGCGCGACGAGCGCATCGTCGTCGACCGGGGAGCCGGGCTCGCCCCCGGCGTCGTCTCGTGCCGTCACGGCAGTCATCGGATCGTTAGACGACGCGGCAGCGAGGATCCTTCATCGCGGCGGCACGCCAGCACGGCACCGACCGTAGCGGTACGGCCGATACGCTCGTTCGCATGCCCGAGCGCGCCGACCTCCGCAACGTGGCGATCGTCGCCCATGTCGACCACGGCAAGACGACGCTGGTCGACGCGCTCCTGTGGGAGTGCGGCGCGTTCCGTGCGAACCAGGACGTCGCCGAGCGTGTCCTGGACACGATGGATCTCGAGCGCGAGAAGGGCATCACGATCCTCGCGAAGAACACGGCCGTCCGCTACGGCGAGACGAAGATCAACATCGTCGACACACCGGGTCATGCCGACTTCGGCGGCGAGGTCGAGCGGGGCCTGACAATGGTGGACGGCGTGCTCCTCCTCGTCGACGCGAGCGAGGGGCCGCTGCCGCAAACCCGGTTCGTGTTGCGAAAGGCGCTCGAGGCCCGGCTTCCGGTGATCCTTGTCGTCAACAAGGTCGACCGGCCCGACGCCCGGATCGAGGCGGTCGTGAACGAGGTCTACGAGCTCTTCCTCGACCTCGACGCCGACGAGAGCCAGATCGAGTTTCCGATCGCCTACTGCAACGCCAAGGCCGGTCGCGCCTCGCTCAGTCCGGATCCCGAGGGACTCGAGCAGGACTTGCGCCCGCTGCTCGAGCTGATCCTCGAGCGGATCCCGGCGCCGAGCTTCGAGGACGACCACCCGCTGCAGGCGCTCGTGACCAACCTCGACGCGTCACCCTATGTCGGCCGCCTCGCCCTCTGCCGTGTCGCCGAGGGAACGATCAGGCGCGGCCAGCAGGTCGCCTGGTGCCGCGCCGACGGAACGATCGAGCGAGCGAAGGTCACCGAGCTCTACGTGACGGAGGCACTGGACCGCGTCGAAGCAGAGGAGGCCGGGCCCGGCGAGATCATCGCTGTCGCGGGATTGCCCGAGGTGACGATCGGCGAGACGTTGGCCGACCCGGATGATCCGCGGCCGCTCCCCGTGATCGCGGTCGACGAGCCCTCGCTCTCGATGACCATCGGTATCAACACGTCGCCCCTCGCCGGCCTGTCGGGCGACAAGCTGACCGCAAGCCTGCTCGAGAGCCGGTTGCGCACCGAGCTCATCGGCAACGTCTCGCTGCGCGTCATCCCGACGAGCTCGCCCGACGCGTGGGAGGTGCAGGGCAGGGGCGAGCTCCAGCTCGCGGTGCTCGTGGAGCAGATGCGTCGCGAGGGCTTCGAGCTCACGGTCGGAAAGCCGCAGGTCGTCACCCGCGAGCTCGACGGCAAGGTGCACGAACCGGTCGAGCGCGTCTCGGTCGACGCACCCGAGGCGTACCTCGGAGTCCTGACGCAGCTCTTCGCGCTCCGCAAGGGCCGCACCGAAGCGCTCGTCAACCACGGGAGCGGCTGGATTCGCATGGACGTCGTCGTGCCCGCACGCGGGCTCATCGGCTTCCGCACGGAGTTCCTGACGGAGACTCGCGGCACCGGGATCTTGCACCACGTGTTCGAGCGCTTCGAGCCGTGGTTCGGTGAGCTCCGCACCAGGCCGACCGGGGCACTCGTCGCGGACCGGCGCGGTCAGGCGACCTCCAACGCGATCCTAAATCTCCAGGAGCGCGGGTCGCTCTTCATCGCGCCCGGCGCAGATGTCTACGAAGGGATGATCGTCGGCGAGAACGCGCGGGCCGAGGATCTCGACGTGAACCCGACGAAGGAGAAGAAGCTCACGAACACCCGCGCGGCCTCGGCGGATGCAACCGTTCGGATGATTCCGCCACGGCCACTCTCCCTCGACCAGGCACTCGAGTACATCCGCGAGGACGAGTGCGTCGAGGTGACGCCATCCTCGATTCGCCTACGGAAGATCGAGCTGTCGGCACAGAAGCGGCAGACCACGACGAGCCGAAAGGCGCGCGGCCTCGCACCGGTCTGAGCCGCGCTACACGGTCTCGACGGCGACGGGCCGTAGCTCGTCGAGCCGGTCCATCCGTGCGAGCGACGGAAACAGCCGCCACCAGACGGCCGCGATCGCGACCGTCGCAACTCCGCCGAGCACGACGGCAGGAACCGCGCCGATGAGCGCGGCGGCGACACCCGACTCGAACGCTCCTAGCTCGTTCGACGCACCGATGAACACCATCTCGACGGCGTTGACTCGGCCGCGGACCTCATCGGGAGTCACGAGCGGGAGGATGGTCGAACGCAGCACGACGCTCACCAGATCGAACGCGCCGCCGAGTGCCAGCGCCAGGACCGACAGCCACATCGTGTGCGAGAGGCCGAAGACGACCATGCAGACACCGAAGCCCGCCACGACGGCGAAGAGCGTCGGCCCGGCGCGGCGCCGCACCGGGTAGCGGACAATGGCGAGCGCAGCGAGAAAGGACCCGATCGCGGGCGCCGTGCGCAGAAGCCCGAGCCCGGCGGGCCCGACGTCGAGGATGTCTCGCGCGAAGACCGGTAGGAGCGCAACAGCTCCGCCGAGCAGGACAGCGAAGAGGTCCAGGGAGATGGCCCCGAGGAGCACATCGGTGCGTCGAATGAGGCGAACGCCGGCGAGCACCTCCCCGAGATCCGCGGCGCCTTCGGCCGCCGGCTCGCGCCCACCGTGCAGCGCGAGGACGCAGCCGAGAGCCACGAGTGACAGCCCGATGGAGACCAGGTACACGAGCTCCGGCTGAATCGCAAACAGGATGCCGCCGGCAGCGGGACCGAGGACCAGCGACAGCTGGAACGCGATCGAGCGCTGTGCCAGCGCGCTGACGAGGATCTCCTGCGGCACGAGGGACGGCGTGAGCGCGCGGCCCGCCGCGGCGCCGAACGCGCTCCCCGTCCCGGACACGAAGGCGAGTGCGAAGAACGGCCACGTCTGCTCGGCTCCGCGCAGAGTGACCGCGAGGAGGAGGCTGAAGACGACGACGTCGGTGACGATCATCGCCGCGTAGACGTGTCGTCGCGGGAAGCGATCCGCGACGTGGCCGGCCGGCAGCGCGAAGAGGAGAACCGGGAGGAACTCGGCGAGCCCGATCAGCCCGAGATCGAGCGGGTTCTCCCGGACGGCGTACAGCTGCCAGCCGATTGCGACCTGCGCCATGGCCATCGCGAAACCCGTCGTGACCAACGCCACCCAGAAGAAGGCGAAGTCGCGGTGCCGGAACGCGGATCCTCCGGCGGTGCTCATCAGCAGAAACTACGCCGCAGCCGGCTCGTCGGTCGGCGTCTCGCCGTCGAGCCCGAACTCGACCTCGAGCTTCCCGATCCTGGAGCCCTCGATCTCGAGCACACGCAGGACGAGGCCGTCCACTCGCACCTCGTCGCCCACCTCGGGTGCGCGCCCGAGCTCGCCGAAGACGAGTCCGGCCATGGTGTTGAAGTCCTCGTGCTCGAGGTCGGTGTGAAACTCCTCGTTGAAGTCGTCGATCGTGTACGTGCCGTCGAGGCGAACGTGGGTCTCGTCGATGCGCTCGATCGACGTGTCGGGCAGGTCGAACTCGTCCTCGATGTCGCCGACGATCTCCTCGAGCAGGTCCTCCAGCGTGACGAGGCCCTCGAAGTCGCCGTACTCGTCGATGACGATCGCGATGTGCTGCTTCTCGCGACG
Organism: Actinomycetota bacterium; assembly: GCA_046731795.1. Lineage (GTDB taxonomy): Bacteria > Actinomycetota > Thermoleophilia > Gaiellales > Gaiellaceae > GMQP-bins7. Next base: position 11,914 of record JBKPLV010000054.1, read on the forward strand.
GAGGTCGGCGAGGAGCGCCGCCAGGTCCTTCGTCTCCGGGACGACGTATGCCGGCCGCACGATCGACTCCAGGCTGACCGACGCGATGCCGAGGTCGTGGATGGCGGCGAAGAGATCGCGGACATGCAGGATCCCGAGGACGTCGTCGAGCGTCTCGCGATAGACCGGATAGCGCGTGAACGGCGAGTCGACGACCGCCCGGAGCGCCTCCTCGGGAGGCATGTCGGCAGAGATCGCGACCACGTCGGGCCGCGGAACCATCACTGCCGAGACCTCCTTCGACGCGAAGTCGAAGACCTTGTAGAGCATCTCCTCCTCCGCCTGCTCGAGCTCGCCGACGTCCTCCGCCGCGGCGACCGAGTGGCGGATGTCCTCCCGGGTGTACGCGATCATCCCCGCGGGCGCGGGCTTCACGCGGAGCACGCGGAGGACGTTGTTGGCGGAGATCTGGAGCAGCCAGACGATCGGGCGCGCGACGCGAGCCATGACGTCGAGCGGCAGGGAGAGGACGGCGGCAATCCGCTCGGCGCGCTGCAGCGCGACGGCCTTCGGGACGAGCTCGCCGAGCACGACCGAGAGGTACGTGAGGATCGCGAAGGCGATCGCGAAGGCGACCCCGGCGGACAGCGGCGGCTCGAAGAAGTTCGAGAGCAGCGGCTCGCCGACGGCTCCGATGAGGATCGCGAAGACCGTGATGCCGACCTGGATGAGACCGATGAAGCGGACGGGCTCGTCCATCAGGTTGAGCGCGGTCCGCGCGCCTCGCGAGCCCCGGGCGGCGCGCTCTTCCAGCCGCGCCCGGCGCGCGGTGATCAGCGAGTACTCCGCCGCCACGAAGAGCGCACTCCCGAGCACGAGCAGGAGCACGATCAGGAGGTCCAGGAAGACGGTCATGGCACCCGCCTCACCTGCGAGCGGCCCCCGGGATGCCTGGGGATTTCCTCCATGAACGCGAACGCCCCCGAGGGGGCGCAGGTACTAGGCGGGTAGTCGTCGCCCATCGATCAGGCCGCAGTATAGGTAACGGTTCCGACCTCCCCGGATCGCCGCGCCGCTCCTTGCCGCACGAGCCGCTCGAGGTGCGAGAGCGTCTCCGCGATCGCGAAGCGTCGTCCGGCCGGAGGGAGATCGTCTCCGAAGAGCGCCAGGGACAGCTCGTAGCCCGTCTGCGGGTCCTCGCGGAGCGCCGCGGACGCAGCCTCGAGCCGCTCGATATGGTGCTGCTTGAGCTCGCGCGCGCGCCCCGCGGGATCCTCGATCGGGTCGCCGTGCCCCGGAAGCGCGATCTCGGGGTCGAGCTCGATCGTCCGGTCGAGTGCGCCGAGGTAGTCGCCGAGGGGGTCGGCCCGGCTCGCCGGCCAGAGCCCGACGG
>JBKPLV010000055.1:0-5540 GCA_046731795.1 Actinomycetota bacterium
CCGGCGACTACCTCTCGACGGCATGGATCCCTGGGAACCTCCTGAACGAAGGGCTCATCACGGTCGAGCCCGGAATCGTGGAGCACGGACTGGTCAAGCTCATCTCGCGCGCAGGCGTACGGGACGCGGTGTCATTCCACGTCCAGGATGCCGGCGAGGGCGACTCTGCACGCGGCCTCTTCAGAGGCCAGCTGCGCGGGGTCGTCAGGCCGCTCCTGGAGTGGACGACCGAAGAGCGCTAATGACCCGAGTGGTCGGCAGTGCGCTCGTCCGGAACGAGGACGTCTTCGTCGAGCAGGCGATCCGGAACGCCGCGGCCGTCTGCGATCGCATCCACGTCGTCGATCACATGTCCACGGACGAGACGCCCGAGATCCTGCGTGCGCTCGCGGACGAGTGCGACCACGTCGAGGTGCGCAGAGCACGGCATGCTCGGGTCTCTCACGAGCTGCTCGAGCCCTACGTCGGGACAGACACGTGGGTGCTGCGTGTCGACGGCGACGAGCTCTACGACCCGGGTGGCCTCGCGATGCTTCGTGGAGAGCTGGACGAAGGTTCGTACGGCGACGTCTTCCGTCTGCTCGGAAACGTGCTGCACGTGGTCGAGCTCGACGACGACTCGCGTGTCGCCTCGGGCTACCTGTCGCCGCCGAGCCGGCCGATCTCGGCGCTCTACAACCTCCGCGCCCTCGAGTCGTGGACGGGCTGCCCGGAGCGCCTCCATGCCGGGAACCCCGTCTTTCGCTCGGGCTACGACTGGAGGACGATCTCGCCGTTGTACGAGCGCTTCACGTGGGAGGACAGTCCGCTTCGGTGCCTGCACGTCTGCTTCCTCCGCCGCTCGAGCCGCGACGAGGGTGACGCGCTGCGCCACAACCTCGGTGAGCTGGGCGCTTATCGGCAGGGCGTCCTGGGGACGGCCGAGCGGGTCCTGCGCCGCGTCGTCCACCGCCCGGCAGGGGATCCGGCGCAGGTCAGGATGCGCGAGGACGGCTCCGCCTGGAAGCAGGAGAAGTACCGGCGCGGCGAGCTCGCGACGCTCGATGCCTCTCCTTTCTTCGGTGTCGCATGAGCGAGGGCTCCCCGCGCCCGAGCCTCAGCGTCGTCATCCCCACCTACCAGTGGCCGGCGGCGCTCGACGCGGTGTTTCGTTCGCTGGCCGAGGAGAGCGACCAGGACTTCGACATCGTCGTGGCCGACGACGGGTCGGGGCCTGAGACGGCCGAGGTCGTGCGTGCCTGGGGAGACCGTCTCAGTGGACGCGTCGCGCACGTGTGGCAGTCGGACGAGGGCTTCCGGAAAGCCCGCATCGAGAACGCCGCGGCACGAGAGGCGCAGGGCGAGCTTCTCGTCTTCCTCGACGGCGATCTGATTCCGCGGCGCGGGTTCGTGTCGGCTGTTCGGCAGGCGTTTCGCCCGGGCTGGTTCCTCACGAGCAAGCGGCTGAATCTCAGCGAAGAGCTCTCGCGGCGAGTCCTCGAGGACCACCTTCCCGTCTGGCGCTGGTCGGCTCTTCGCTGGCTCGTCACGCACCCGCGGGAGCTCGTCGCCCCGGTACGCCCCCGCGAGCGCAACCGTCCCGGTGTGCTTCTGCCGGTCCGCGACCGTCGGCGGGCGGGGCGGGACGACCAGCCCGAGTTCCGACCGCCCTACTGGGCCTACTGCTTCTTCGGAATCCACCGTCGCGACTTCGAGCGCGTGAACGGATTCGACTCGCGCTTCGTCGGCTGGGGGGAGGAAGACGTCGACATGGGGTTCCGGTTGCAACGTGCGGGCCTACGGTCCGGGTGGCCCGGACCGCGTGCCACGCTGCTCCACCTCTGGCACCCCGACCGAAAGGAGACGAGCAGCGGAAACATGCCGCTCCTGCGCGAGACGAAGGGGAGCGAGCGGATCGAGGCGGTCGAGGGGTTGCGCGAGCTCGCTGCCGAGCCAGGCGGCTACGAGAGCGCGAATCGCGTCGCGTCGTCGAGCTCGGCGAGCGAGCCCGTGTAGCGGAAGTTCCGCTCCGTCAGGGCAGCGAGCGACGCCGGCGACAAGTATGTCGCGGTCGCGAGCACTCGGGGGTTGGTCGTGCTCAGCCCACCACGGTGGAAGCCGGACGTGTCGCAGAAGATGAGCGTGCCCTTGCGGCCGGTGAACGTCTTCACGGTCGCATCCGGGAAGCGCTCCGCGAACTCCCGCTGGTCGGGGTAGCTCTCGCCGAGTGGTTCCCATTTCCAGACGTCGGCGTACGGGCCTTCGCCGGTGCTCCCAGGCACGTACTCGAACGGGCCCATGCTCTCGTCGACGTCGACGAGATAGAGGAACGCCTTGACGAGCCTCCGGTCGTTGTAGTCCCGGTGCCACCGCTGAGAGGCGACGCGCCGCGCTCCCTCCTCCTGCGGAACCGAGTACCAGAGGTCGACGTACTCGAGCTTCGTGTGAAGGCCTACGTACGTATTCGCGACGTCGAGCATTCGCCGCGAGGAACAGGTCCGGAACCAGGGATCGTCTAGTCCGACGCTCGAGTCGTAGCTGTGGAGCCGTACCACGAACTCCTTGCCGGCGTGGACTTTGATGCGCGGGTCACCCTCGGCACGCGCGCGGTTGGTCTCGGATGCAAACTCGCTCCCCTGGCGCTCGATCTCCGCCCAGATGGAGGGCTCCGGAAACAGCTCCGCAAAGTCGACGACGGAGTATCCCTCGCGCTCGAGATCCGACACGATCTTCGTCTGGGTCTCGTCGAGCTGCGGTCTCTCGCGCATCAGCTTCCGGCGACTCGAGCGATTCGACAGAACTCGATCGTGAAGCGTGTACGTCGCCCGAATCCCGCGCCGCTCGAGGGCGGAGGCGACGTGGTTGACCCGGGCCGCGAAGTGCGTCTTCGACCTGTGCATGGTGCCCAACGCTACCTCCTGCTCTAGCGTTCGCGCCCGTGGGTGCGGAACCGAACGTGTTCTTCCTCTACCGCGACTCGGAGCTCCGGCGCGACGCGCTGCACGCACCGGTTGGAGACCCGTCGCGCTACAGCCTGTACGGGCTCGACGAGCTTCGCGCCGCGGGCTTCTCCGTCGAGCACGATCTCGAGCCGGGGTTCGAGCCGAACGCGCGCGTGCGGGCGACAGCGCGTCTGCTCGACAGGGCCGTGAGGCTCGGCGGCGGCTACTCGGGAGACTTCGCTCCCGTGCTCGCCTCCGCGAAGACCTTCAACCGCGCCGACGTGATCTTCTCCACGGTGGACACCGTCGGCATTCCGCTCGCGCTGCTCGGACGACTCGGTCGCGTGAAGCCGCCGGTCGTGTACGCGGCGATCGGGCTGCCCGAGCGCCTGCGCCGGCTGCGCGGCGCGGCGGCGCGGCGGGCCTTCAGCAGCGCGTTCCGCCGCCTCGACACCGTTCTCGCGTACGGCTGGAGCGAGGTCGAGGAGCTGCGGGCCTGGCTGGACGGCAGCGGTCCGAACGTCGAGTTCGTGGCCTTCGGCGTGGATACCAAGCACTTCCGGCCCGAGCCAGAGGTCGCGCTCGAGCACGACGTCGTCTCGATCGGAGCCGATCCCCGCCGCGACTTCGCCCTTCTGCTCGAGGTCGCCAGGCGGCGGCCCGAGCGGTCGTTCCTCGTCGTCGCGTCGGCCGACAACGCCCGAGAGCTCGGCACCGTTCCGCCGAACGTGCGCCTGGTGATCGACGTCCCCTTTCGCCGCATCCGTGAATGCCTGCTTGCGGCGCGGGTCGTGGCTTTGCCCGTGCGCGAGAACTCGTACTCGGGCGCGACGACGACCCTGCTCCAGGCGATGGCGTGCGCCAGGCCGGTCGTCGTCTCCCAGACCTCCGCGATCGCACGTGGCTACCACCTCGAGGACCGTAGGAACTGCCGGCTCGTGCCGCCCGGCGACGCCGATTCCTTCGCGCAGGCGGTACTCGATCTGCTCGGCGACCCCGCCCAGGCGGAGGCACTCCGTCTGCGGGCGCGCGAGACGGTCGAGCGTCATCTCAGCTGGGACGGCTACACACGGAAGCTCGGTCGTCTCCTGTCCGCCGCGGCGGAGCGGGCGCAAGCGTCGTGACCGCACGCGGCGCCTACTTCAGGCTGCGGCGCGCGGCGGGTGCGGTGAGACGCGAGATCTGGACCGAGGTCGACGTCCTGCAGTCGCGAAAGGGCAGCGCGGACATCGCGCTCTTCCACGACTTTGTACCGGCTCCCACCGGAGGCGGGCACCAGTTCCTGCGGGCGCTCCTCGGGGAGCTCGAGCGCCGCGGGCTCACGGTCGAGCTGAATCGCATCTCGCGCGGCACCGCCGTGTGTCTCTTCAACTCCTTCAACTTCGACTTCCGGCGTCTGGGGCGGTTCGCCCGGGAGGATGTGCGCTTCGTGCACCGCGTCGACGGCCCCATCTCGACGTATCGCGGATTCGACGACGGAACCGACGGGCGGATCGCGGAGATCAACCGCGAGCTCGCGGCTGCGACGATCGTGCAGTCGCGCTACAGCCTCGACGCACATCGCTCGCTCGGGATCGAGCTCGTCGACCCGACGTTGATCGCCAACACGGTCGATCCCGCGATCTTCCATCCGCCGGCAGCGAGGACGAGCCTCGCGGGCAGGCGCGTCCGCATTGTCGCGACGAGCTGGTCGGACAATCCCAACAAGGGCTCCGAGGTGCTTACCTGGCTCGATACCAACCTCGACCACGGGCGCTACGAGCTCACGTTCCTGGGTCGCACGAGCGAGAGGTTCGAGCGCATACGCGTGCTCGGAGCCCTGCCGAGCGAGGCGGTCGCCGACGAGCTGCGCGGCAGCGACGTGTACCTCGCTCCGAGCCAAGACGACCCGTGCTCCAACGCCCTGCTCGAGGCCCTCGCCTGCGGCCTGCCCGCTGTCTTCAGGGCGAGCGGCGGACACCCGGAGCTCGTCGGCGACGGCGGGCTGCCCTTCGAGCGGCCGGAGGAGGTGCCTGCCGTGCTCGACAGCTTGGTCGCCGAGCTCGACGAGCGCCGCGGTGCGATCCGCGTCGCGTCGCTCGAAGACGTAGCCGACCGCTACCTCGAGGTGCTGCACGGATGACGGCTCGTGGTGTTCTGTCGCGGCCTTCGCAGGTCGTCGTGGGAGGCATCGTGCGGGCACGTACCCGCGGCTGGGCACCTCATTCGCGGCTCTTCGCGGTCGGTGAGCGCACGGGCTGGTCGGTCGACGAGGACGCGCGCCACGTGGAGGCAGCAGCCCGCCGCCTCGGCTACGAGGTGGCAGCCGCGAGCTGGGCGCCTTTCACGACGTCGCAGTCCGTCTTCCTCGCGAGCCACTTCGAGGCATTGAAGCCGCGCTGGCTCGACTCGACGCACCGGCTCGGCACGGCGTACCTGCATGGACGACCCGGCACGGAGGGGTATCCCGAGTTCGACCGGGCGTTCGAAGCGCTCCGCCGGAGACCCGATCGCTTCGCCCGGATCCAGGTGACCCATGTCGAGATGCGCGACCTCGTGCTGGCCGCGGGGGTCACGCCGGAGGCCGTGCACGTCATCCCGATCGGGATCGACCTCGGGAGCTTCCCGCTCGTCACGCCC
>JBKPLV010000056.1:0-5283 GCA_046731795.1 Actinomycetota bacterium
CACGAGCACCTTGCGCCCACACTCGACGCCTACGTCGGCCGCCTGCTGCATGCGGTGGATGTTCGAGGCGAAGGAGGCGACGAGGATCTTCCCACGCTTCAGCGGGAAGATCGAGCGGAACGCGTCGCCGACCAGACGTTCCGACCCCGTGTTGCCCGGGCGCTCGGCGTTGGTCGAGTCCCCGAGCAGCAGATCGACGCCGCGGTTCCCGATCTCCGCGAGCTTCCCGACGTCCGTCTTGAGACCGTCGACCGGCGTGTGATCGAGCTTCCAGTCACCGGTGTGGACGATGCGACCCGCCGGCGTCTCGATGACGAGGCTCGCCGAGTCCGGGATCGAGTGCGCCACCCGGACGAGCTCCACGTGGAACGGGCCGAGCTCGAGGGGATCGTCCCCAGGCGAGGCCGCGACGAGCTCGGCCTTCTGTCCGAGGCCGTGCTCGTCGAGCTTCGACTTCACGAGCGCGAGCGTGAGCGGCGTTGCGACGACCGCGTCGACCTCGACTTCACGCAGCAGGTACGGGAGCCCGCCGACGTGGTCTTCGTGTCCGTGCGTCAGTACGACCGCGCGAACGTGCCGTCCCTCGAGGTACGAGATGTCGGGGAGCAGCAGGTCGACGCCGAGGTGCTCGTCGCGCGGGAACGCGAGGCCGGCGTCGACGACGATGACCTCGTCGCCGAGCTCGTAGACGGTCATGTTCTTCCCGACCTCGCCGAGCCCGCCGAGGGGGATGATCCTCAGAACGTCTGTCATCGCCGACTGAGTCTACGGAGGGAAGGGGCGCAGCCTACGACTTACGCCGCGACCGGCGCGAGCAGCCCGAGCCGCTCGAGGCAACCCCGCACCGCCTCGCGCTCGTCTTCGGTCGCCTCGACGAGCGGGAGCCGGAGCCCGCCCACGTCGTGGCCGAGGAGGTTCAGCGCACACTTGATCGCGATCGGATTCGACGCGACCCGCAGCAGGTCGATCGACGGCTTGAGCTCCTCGTCGAGCGCCCGCGCGCCCTCCACGTCGCCCGCGCGATACCGCTCGACCATCGCCTTCACGCGCGGGCCGACGACGTGCGTGTGCACGCACACCCCGCCGCTCCCGCCGAGCTCCAGGAATGGGAAGACGAGGTCGTCGTCTCCCGCGTACAGGGCGAGGCCGAGCTCGACGATGCTCCGCGCCTGGCCTGAGTCCGGATACGCCTGCTTGACCGCGCGCACGGTCGGGACCTCCGCGAGCTGCGCGATCGCGTCGGTCTCGAGGTTCAGGACGACCCGACTAGGGATGTTGTAGACGACGAGGGGGCGATCGCTGACCGCGGCGATCGCCTTGAAGTGCTCGACGATGCCGCGGACGGGCGGCTTGTTGTAGTACGGCGTGACGACGAGGAAGCCGTGCACGCCGAGCTCGTGCGCTCGCGCCGTCAGGTGAACCGAATGGGCCGTCGAGTACGTACCGGTGCCCGCGATCACCGTCGCGCGGTCGCCCACCTCCTCGACCGCCGCCTCGTACAGCGCGAACCGCTCGCCGTCGGTCAGGGTCGGCGACTCGCCCGTCGTCCCCGTGACGACGAGTCCGTCGGAGCCGTTGTCGACCAGATGGGACGCGAGCGCGCGAAACGAGTGCAGATCGACCTTGCCGTCCTGCCCGAACGGCGTGACGATGGCGGTGAGGATCTCACCGAGCACGTCTGGATCGTACTCCCACGAAGGTCAGGCACATGATCAAGGAGTTCCGCGATTTCCTCTTGCGCGGCAATCTCGTCGAGCTCGCAGTGGCGTTCGTCATGGGCCTCGCGTTTGCCGCGCTCGTCACCTCGTTCGTCAACGATCTCATCATGCCGATCGTGGCAATGGTCATCGGTAAGCCGGACTTCAGCGACCTCACGTTCACGCTCAACGACGCCGTCTTCCGGTACGGGGCCTTCGTGACGGCTGCCATCACCTTCGTTTCGACGGCCGCAGCGATCTTCTTCTTCGTCGTGAAGCCCGTCGACGCGATCCTGGCGCGCACGCGCAGGCCGGGCGAGGAGGCGATCTCGGACGAGGAGCGCCGCCATCACGAGCTGCTGGCGGCGCTCCGGGAACTCAGGACCTAGGACGGGTCGTTCACCACCTCGACCTCGAACGTGCGCGTATCGATCCGTGCGAGAACGCCGACGCCTGGATACGAGAGGACCAGCGTCCCGTCCTTCGTCACCGACATGCGAACCCGCTCGAGGCCGATCTGCGCATCTCCGCTCCACGGCAGGTCGATGCAGCGCGCGCTGCGCTTCATCGTGTCGAGCGCATGGATGAACGCGTGGGACTCGACGCCGTTGTAGAGCGTGAAAGCCGACGCGCCCGCGCGGCCCCAGGTGCGCGCCAGCGGGATGCCGGTCATCCGCTCGCCCGGCTCCGTCTTGTCGACGATCGCACCCGGCTCGAGCTTGCCGGTGGCCAGGATCAGCGAGCGCACGACGTAGCGGATCGGACCGTTGACGCCGTTCGGGAACTGCGTCATGTAGACGCGTCGCCCGTCCGGCGACAGCGCATCGAACGCGAACGCGCCGCGTAGCACGATCGTGCGGAGCGCCTTCAGCGTCCGCGTGTCGAGCACGACGAACCGCGTCGAGGACGCGTTGTCGTACATCGACGTCGAGAGCAGGAGCCGGCGTCCGGTCGCCCACGTGCCCTCGACGGTTCCAGAGAACGTGACCTGCGGGACGCCGAGCTTGCCCGTGAGCACGCGCGTCTTCAGTACCGCGCCGTCGCGGTCGCGGATCCGCTCGACACGGGTCGCACCTGCTACCGGCATCGCGACCACGTGGGCCTTGCCCGCGACCGCGATCCCGGGCCGCCCCTGAAGCACGCCCGGCACCGGGCCGGCGGCTCCAGCCGAGGACGCGATCACGCCCAGCGTGACCGCCGTCGCGAGAATCGCGACGCCACTTCGTCGTCTCATCGGACCTCCTCCGGTTCGCCGAGTATGGACCGGATACACCGCTCGCGCTCGAGGGGTTCCCGGTGTCACGCGACCTCGGCGAACACCTCGCGAGCGTCCTCGTCGAGGAAGACGAACCGGATCTCGTCGAATCGGTCGTCGAACGGCTTCACGGCGCCCACCGCGACCGGCGCGGCGAGCTCGAGCGGGTAGCCGAAGATGCCCGTCGAGAGCGCCGGAAACGCAATCGTCCGGCAGCCGAGCTCCTCGGCCACCTCGAGCGCCCGGCGGTACGCCGACGCGAGCAGGTCTGGCTCACCGTGAGCGCCGCCGCGCCAGACCGGCCCGACGGCGTGAACGACATGACGGGCCGGCAGCCGACCGGCACTCGTGGCCTTCGCGTCGCCGGTCGCGCAGCCGCCGAGGCGAGCGCACTCCTCGAAGATCTCGTCGCCTCCTGCCCGCCGGATCGCGCCACACACGCCTGCTGCCGCGGCCAGCGCCTCGTTTGCGGCGTTCACGATCGCGTCGACTCGCTGCTCGGTCAGGTCGCCGACGACGAACGTGATCACAACAAGGCGTCGAGACCGACCGTGAGCCCGTGCGGAAGGTCGCGCACTCTCTCGAGCGCGAGCAGGACACCGGGAACGAAGGCCTCGCGAGAGGTCGTGTCGTGCCGGATCGTGAGTGTCTCCCCCTGTCCGCCGAACACGACCTCCTGATGCGCGACGAGACCCGGGAGGCGTACGGAGTGGATCGGGGGGTCGGTTCCCATCCGCGCCGCGGTCGCCTTCGCCGTACCGGACGGTGCGTCGCGCTTCGCGTCCGAGTGGAGCTCGATGATCTCGGCGCGCGGGAAGACCTTCGCAGCCTCTTCGGCGAATCGCATCATCAGCACGGCGCCCTGCGTGAAGTTCGGAGCGTGGAAGCACGGGACCCCGGCGTTGCGTGCGGCGAGGTCGGTGGCGTAGAGATCGAAGCCGGTGGTCCCGATGACGACGGGCACGCCCGCCTCGAGACAGAGTGCGACGTTCTTTCCCACCGCGTCCGGAGTGGTGAAGTCGACCGCCGCGTCGCACCCGGCGGGGCCGGGCTCGCGCGCGTCGACCACGTCGTGTCCCGTGCTGGCGAGCGCGGAGCCCAGGATCGTGCCGACCTTTCCGTCCGCGCCGAACAACGCCACGCGCATCAGGCGGCTTTCTCGAGGAGCCCCGGGTTGACGCGCTCGACCGCTTCCGTGAACCGTTCCTCGTCCGGGCCGATCCCTGCGACCGAGAGGCGCTCCGGCGTGAGCAGCGCGTCCGCGAGCTCCGCGATCTCCTCGGCCCGCACCTTCTCGAGCCGCTTCACGACCTGCTCGGGCGTGAGGAGAGGCGTCGCCGTGATCAGCGACTTGCCGAGCCGAGTCATCCGCGCGGACGTCGACTCGAGCGAGAGCAGGATCCGACCCTTGAGGTTCTCCTTCGCGCGGGCGAGCTCGTCGGCGCGGACGTTGCCGGCCGCGATGTCCGAGAGCTCCGACACCGCTATCTCGAGACACTCGGCCACGTTGTCCTCGCGCGTCCCCACGTAGACGCCGAGCTGGCCCGAGTCCGCGTACTGCGACGCGTAGCTGTACACCGAGTACGCCATGCCGCGCTTCTCGCGAATCTCCTGGAAGAGCCGTGAGGACGCGGATCCGCCGACAATCGCGTCCATGAGCGACCCGGCGAAGCGACGCTCGTCGGTGCGCGAGATGCCTGGGGCGCTCAGGCAGACGTGGTACTGCTCCGTGTCCTTGCGCAGGAACCGCGTGCCGGGCTTGCCGTTGCCGCGAACCGGCTTGCGCGCGGCGAGCCCAGGGCCTGCCTCGGCGCCGTTTCGCCGTGCCCGCAGCATTGCGACGAGCTCGTCGTGGCGGACGTTTCCCGCCGCCGCGAGGACGATCTTGTCGGCCTGATATGCGCGCCGGTGGTACGAGGCGAGGGCGCGACGGGACACGCTCGAGATCACGTCGGCATGCCCGATCACGGGCCGGCCGAGCGGGTGCGAGCGGAACACGGCCTCCGACGCGATGTCGTGGACGAGGTCGTTCGGCGTGTCCTCGACCATGGCGATCTCCTCGAGCACGACCTCGCGCTCGGAGTCGACGTCCGCGAACGCAGGCCGGAAGACCATGTCGGCCATCACGTCGAGAGCGCGCTCGAGCCGGTCGTCGGGGACGCGCGCGTAGACGACGGTCGTCTCGCGCGACGTCGCGGCGTTCAGCTCGCCGCCGAGCTCGTCGAAGATCTCCGCGATCTCCTGAGCCGAGTAGCGGGACGAGCCCTTGAAGAGCAGGTGTTCGATGAAGTGCGATACGCCCGCCCGCGAGTCGGACTCGTCGCGCGATCC
>JBKPLV010000057.1:0-1476 GCA_046731795.1 Actinomycetota bacterium
GATGCGTGTTCAGGCCGGTGCCGGTCGCGGTTCCGCCGAGCGGGATCTGGCCGAGCCGCGGCATCGCGTCGCGTATGCGCGCACTGCCCTGCCGCACCTGCGCCGCGTATCCGCCGAACTCCTGGCCGAGCGTCACCGGGACCGCGTCCATCATGTGCGTCCGGCCCGACTTCACGACGTCGTCGAACTCGGCGGCCTTACGTTCGAGCGCCGCCGCCAGCTCCTCGAGCGCGGGCAGCAGGTCGTCCGCCAGCTCGCCGAGCGCAGCGAGATGCACGGCCGACGGGAACACGTCGTTCGAGGACTGGCCCATGTTCACGTGGTCGTTCGGGTGAACGCCCTGTCCGGCGAGCGCCGCGATCACCTCGTTCGCGTTCATGTTCGAGCTCGTCCCCGATCCCGTCTGGAAGACGTCGATCGGGAACTGGTCGTCGAACTCGCCCGCGGCGATCCGGTCGCCGGCGGACGCGACGCGGTCGGCGAGCTCGCGGTCGAGCAGGCCGAGGTCGGCATTCACACGCGCGGCCGCAGCTTTGATCCGGCCGAGCCAGCGTGCGACCGGGGTCGGGATCGGCTCGCCGGAGACGGGGAAGTTCGCGATTGCCTTCTCGGTCTCTCCGCCCCAGAGCGCCTTCTTCTCGAGTGCCTCCGTCACCGGCACGAGTGTAGAGCCCACGCAGCGGGGTAGCCTCGCCAAGCGTGGCGACGTTCGTGCTGATCCACGGCGGCGGGGGCAGCGCCTGGGACTGGCATGTCGTCGTCCCCGAGCTGGAGCAGCGCGGACACGACGCGCTCGCCGTCGACCTGCCGAACGACAACCCGTCTGCCGGTTGGAGCGAGTACGCCGACGTCGCCGCCGCGGGTATCGACGAGGGCGGGCCGGTGGTGGTCGTCGGCCACTCGCTCGGAGGGTTCACGGCGCCGCTCGTGGCCACACGCGCCGATGTCGCAGCGCTCGTGCTCGTGGCTGGGATGATCCCCGCCCCGGGCGAGCTGTTCGGAGACTGGTGGACGAACGCCGGCTACGAGGCAACGGGTTACGAAGGGGACGACGAGGTCTTCTACCACGACGTCCCCGACGCGCTGGCGGCGGCCGCGAAGCAGCGAGTGCGCGACGAGAGCTCGCGTGCTCTTCGCGAACCATGGCCGCTCGAAGCCTGGCCCGAGGTGGACTCGCGATATCTCCTGTGCCGCGACGACCGCATGTTCGCGGCCGAATGGGCGCGCCGCCATGCGCGCGAGCGTCTACGAATCGACGCGGACGAGATCGACGGCGGGCACTACATCATGCTCAGCCGCCCGCACGAGCTCGCCGCACGGCTCGACGCCTACGCGCGAGCCGCCTGACTAGCGGCGCGCCGCTGCGAGCAGCTCGTCCCAGCTCGCGAGCTTCACGCGCGGACGGCCTTCCTCTTCGCCGCGCGCACGCTCGACCGCGTCGATTGCCTCCCAGCCCGGGTACAGGACGGCATCGAC
>JBKPLV010000058.1:0-4199 GCA_046731795.1 Actinomycetota bacterium
GCATCACTCCCGACCTGACGACGCTCGGCAAGGTGATCGGTGGCGGTCTCCCGGTGGGCGCGTACGGCGGGCGCCGCGAGATCATGGAGCTCGTCGCTCCCGCGGGGCCTGTGTACCAGGCGGGCACGCTCTCGGGGAACCCCCTGGCGATGACGGCCGGGATCGAGACGCTGCGGATTCTCGGCGAGCCCGGCACCTGGGACGACCTCGAGCGCGTCACCGCTCGCCTGGAGGACGGCCTTCGCGCGCTCGGCGGGGTGCAGGTCGCGAGGGCAGGCTCGATGTTCGGCATCTTCTTCGCGGAGGAGCCCGTGACGAGCTGGGACACGGCGAGGTCGGCCGACACGCAGCGGTTCGCAGCGTTCCATCGAGCGATGCTCGAGCGCGGCGTCTATCTGGCACCGTCCCAGTTCGAGGCCGGGTTCGTCTCGACCGCGCACGGGGACGCCGAGATCGATGCGACGATCGCGGCAGCCGAGGAGGCACGCGCAGACATCTGAGCCACCGGTCTACGCTTCCCGGCCGTGAAGGTGCTGCTCGTGACGATGTACTTCCCGCCCGCCGGCGGCGGCGGGGTGCAGCGATCGCTGAAGCTCGCCCAGTATCTCCCGGCGCTCGGCATCGAGACGCACGTCCTCGCGCCCGACGACCCGAAGTGGGTCCACCGCGACCCGGACCTGCGCGTGCCGACGCAGGCATGGGTCCATCGCGCCCGCTACCTCGGGCCGCGCGCCCGGAAGCCGGCCGAGGACCTTCGGGCCGCCGAGGGTCTCGAGCGCGCGCTCGTCCAGGCGCAGGTCACGGCGCGGCGCCTGCTTCTGCCCGACGCGAGTGTGACGTGGAATCTCACGGCCATTCCGGCGGCGATCCGGATCGTCCGGCGCGAGGGGATCGACGTCGTGATCACCACGTCGCCGCCCGCCTCGATGCACTTCGTCGGCGCAGCCGCGCAGCGCGCGACCGGGACGCGCTGGGTCGCCGACCTGCGCGATCCGCTCGTCACGTTCCAGCACCGCCGGGACGACACGGCGGCGGCGCGTGCGCGTCAGACCGCGAACGAGCAGGTCGCCCGGCTCGTGGCGCGCCGTGCGGACGCGGTGACCTGCGTCTCCGAGGCAATCGCGGAGGAGGTTCGCGGTCTCGAGGCCCGAGGCACCGTCCGCGTCGTCGCGAACGGCTGCGACTTCGACGACTTCGCCGGTCTCGAGTACACGCCGGCGCCCCGCTTCCGCATCACGCACACGGGCAGCTTCTTCGGCCGCCGCGACCCGCGTCCGTTCCTGCAGGCTTTCCGCGACGCCGATCTCGACGCGGTGGTGCGCTTCGTCGGCGACTTCCGCTCGACCGATCGCGAGTGGGCCGAGTCGCTCGACCTGGGTGACCGGCTCGAGCTCGTCGAGTACCTGCCGCGCGCCGAGTCGCTGCGACTCCAGCGCGACTCCGAGGCGTTGCTCCTGCTCGTTCCGGATGCGGGCGGGCGAGGAAAGGGCGTCCTCTCGGGAAAGGTGTTCGAGTACATCGCCGCCGGCCGTCCGATCCTCGCCGTCGTCCCGCCCGACGGGGCGGCCGCGGAGCTCATCCGCGAGACCGGAGCCGGAGTCGTCGCGGCCCCGGACGACATCGGCGCGATCAGGGATGCCCTGGTCGAGCTGCACGCGCGCTTCGCGAACGGGGGCCTGCCTTCGGTCGAGCTGTCGCGTCGCGACCAGGACCGCCTGTCGCGCCGCGCCCGGGTCGAGGAGATGGCGGAGCTGCTCGAGGAGATCGCGTGACGAGCCAGGCGCTCCCGCTCGTGCGGACGCCAGTAGCCCCCGCACGGGAGCGCATTCTCGCCCAGCCCGTGCTCGAGGGGCTCTTCCTGCTGACCATCTTCACGGTCACGTACCACAAGCTCCAGTGGGAGCTCGCAGGCTCGCTGACGCTCTCTGACGTCCTCACCTCGGTCTTCCTCGTGCTCTTCGCGTGGGATCGTTTCGAGCGGAACGACGTGCGGCTCACACGGACGGCGACGGTCGCGCTCGGCTTCTTCTGCGCGTTCGCGCTGCTCTACCTCGCGGGCTTCTACAACCTCGACACGGCCGAGGCGCTCGCCCAGTGGGCGAAGGGGATGGTGAAGTTCGTCCTCCACTTCGGGTTCCTCGTCACGGGCGTCGCCCTGCTCGCGCGCCGCGGCATCCGCTTCTACTGGCTCGCGCTCGCGGCGTTCCTCGGCGGGATCGGCCTCGACGCGGTCTACGGCGTCATCCAGCTCGTGCTCGCCGAGAGCGGCGTGAATCTCGACCAGGTGCTCATCCAGCCGATCACTTCCCGCCAGACGGGGATCAACGTGTTCGGGGCCGTCGGTGGGACGCAGGAGGTCTTCCGGGTGAATGCGCTCACCGGTGACCCCAACCACCTCGGGATCGAGCTGATGGTCCCGTTGCTCATCGTCACGCCGCTGTACCTGCGGCTCGAGCCGGGACACCGCCTGAAGACCCCGCTCGCGGTCTCGCTCGCGTTTCTCCTGCTCGTGGAGCTGGCGACGCTCTCGCGGAGCGCGCTCCTCGGGCTCGCGTGCGGCGCGCTGATCCTCGCACTGCCCTACCGTCGACACCTGCGCCGGCCCGCGTTCCTCGTTCCGCTGGCCGCGGTGGTGGTCGTGGTCGCGGCGGTCGTCGCCGTCCGGCTCGACTTCTTCCTGACGGTGCTGCGCGCCCGCACCAACACGAGCCGCGGCGCCGCCTCGCCGCACTTCGCCGTCTACTCGTTCGTCCCGGACATCCTCTCCACCCACCCGTTCCTCGGGCTCGGGCTGAACAACTTCGCGGTGTACTACGAGTTCGTCACGGGGCGGCCCGACTTCGGGCCGCACTCGTTCTACGTCGCGACGATCGTCGAGACGGGCCTGGTGGGGCTCGCGCTGTTCTCCGTCTTCGTGATCTGGATCTTCCGCCGGCTCGGGGCCGCGCGGCGGATCGGCCGCGCGCTCAGTGCGGTCGGCGACCCGCTCGCGGCGCGGATCCGTCCGGTCGCGTGGGGGATGACCGCGGCGCTCGTCGCCACGCTCGTCTCGAACGTCTTCTACCTGACGATGACCTTCTACTACTTCTACGTGTTCGCCACGCTCGCGGTCGCGCTGCCGGTCGTCGCCCTGAGCGCGCGACGCGAATGAGGGTCACCGTCCTCACGACGTCGTATCCGCGCGGGCCGGACGACGTCGCGGGGGTCTTCGTGCGAGACGCCGTGCAGTACCTGCGCGCCGCGGGGGTTGAGGTCGACGTCGTCTCGCCGGCGTCGTTCCGCCACTTCGGGCTCGCCTACGGGCACGGGATCGTCGGGAACCTGAAGGCGAGCTCCTGGAAGGCGGTGCTCGTTCCCGCGTTTCTCGCGGCGTACGCGGCTGCAGCGCGCCGGTCGGCGCGGACGTCCGATCTCGTGCACGCGCACTGGCTTCCTTCGGCGCTGCCCGCGCTGCTCACGGGCAAGCCGTTCGTCCTTCAGCTCTGGGGGACGGACGTCGAGCTCGCGCGACGCGTTCCTCGGCTCGCCGGGTGGCTGCTTCGGCGTGCACGACCCATCCTGTGCCCATCACAGGCCCTTGCAGGCGCTGCGGGCGACCTGGGTGGTCGCGATATGTGGCTGGTGACTCCGGGTGTGCGGATTCCTGCGGAAGTTCGCCCGCCGGAAGAGCCGCCGCACGTGCTCTTCGTCGGCCGCTTGTCGGAGGAGAAGGGGATCGAGGACTTCCTGGAGGCCACGCAAGGGATTCGGCGCGTGATCGTGGGCGACGGTCCACTCCGCGACCGCGTGCCAGAGGCCGTCGGCTTCGTCGCGCCGTCGGCGCTCGGCCCCTACTACGAGCGCGCCGCGGTCGTCGTCTGCCCGTCCCGGAGAGAGGGGTACGGTGTCGTCGCGCGCGAGGCAATGGCCCACGGAAGACCTGTCATCGCGACGTCGGTCGGAGGCCTGACAGAGGCGGTCGAGGACGGAGTAACGGGGCTCGTCGTGCCTCCATGCGATCCCACTGCGCTCCGGGACGCGATCGAGCGCATGCTCGGGGATCCTGACCTCCGGCGGCGAGGCGGCGAGGCGGCGAGGCAGATGGCCCAAGAGGAGTTCTCGTGGGATGCCGCCACGTCGACAACGATGGCGGCCTACCGTCACGCGCTCGCCTGATCAGGGCGGGACGGGCGCGATCCCGCGCGCGACCTCCGGGTACC
>JBKPLV010000059.1:0-9241 GCA_046731795.1 Actinomycetota bacterium
ACCGGCCCATTGATACCCCTCGTAACGAGCACGCAGCGCGACAGTCGCCGAACCCTCCCGGGTGATGTACGACGTCGTGGTGGGGGCGGCGTAGTTGCAGTTGTCGGCGACGAACCGCGTGTGGTAGGCGGCCGCCGTTCCGGCGCTCCCGAGGAGGACGGAGACCACGAATGCGGCGATGAACGCGCAGGCTCGCGACATCAGCGCACCTCCAGGTCGTAGCGGTCGATGAACGCACCGGACGGGGTCGAGCCGAGTTGAAAGAGCGATCCACCCGCGAGGCGAAAGCGGCTCAGCGGGGCCGTCTCCGCCCAGTCCGCGGACGCGACCGAGAACTGCCGGACGAGGCCTACGCGATCGAGCACGAGGACGCGGAACTCGTCCGAGGAATCGTCATAGACGCGGACAACGACAACCAGCCGGCTCCCGATCGGCTCGGCGAGCTGCACCTCTCCGAGAGCGACCGGGCTCGTGACGCGCCACGACGCTTGGACGCGGCCCCGGGAGACGAGCGCGAGCCGAAGCTCGTCGCCCGCGCGGAAAGTGACCACCTCCGATCCGGACGGCAGTGGTCGTCCGACGTGCCCACGGCGCACCTGCTCGGCCGGCGCGAGCGGAGCACCTCCTGCGACCACCGGCGTCCACAGGTGGGACGGGTGCTGGAGGACGATCGGGCCGTCGGGCCCGATCCGGATCTGGGCGGGCGACGACTCGGCGATCTCGACGACGCCGAGCTCGCGACCGGAACGGTCGAAGCCGCGGACGAGCGGCCGCTCCCCGGGAGCCGCCGTGGATTCGAGGACGTACATGGACGAATCGGCGCCGACCGCGAGGTCTGCGATGCGGCCGTCGATGGCGAGCGGCACAGGCTCGGGCGCGTGCGCTCCGGGTGTCCAGCGGAGCGCGCGGCGGTGCGCCTCGTCGAGGAGGACGGTCGCGCCGGACGCTTCGACGTCGAACGAGGATGCGCCGATCGGAGCTGCACCTCGTCCCGATTCGAGGCCCACGTCGCTCGGCCCGTCACCCCATGGCGCCGACACCATGCGCGAGCCGGCACGGGGCGCGCCGAAGGGTTGGCCGTCGACGCGGATCTCGATCGCATCGCGCATCGGATAGGAGCGGTACACGGCCGACAGTCCCCTCGGGACACGTAGGCGCTCGCCGCTGCCGGTGGCCTCGATCTCGGCGTAGTACTCGAACCCGTCGTCGCTCGACGCGATGTCGCCGGGCACCGGAGCAACGAGTCGATGGAGTCCTCCGGCATCGGCCTGCACCAGCGATTCCTCTCGGAACGAGCCGGTCGATCCGCTGCGCACGAAGAGCGATCCGGTGACGGGGCACGCCTGCTCCGGATCCTCGACGCCGAAGCTCGCGCAATGGACGTCGAACGCGAGCTTCAGGTTCTCGCCGGGGGCGACGAGCAGGGGAGGGAGGTGCGTCGCCTCGAGCACGGCGCGAGGCGCGTCCTGCTGAGTCCGGGCGTCCGCCGCGGCGCCGAGCACGACGGCGAAGAGGGCTATGGATGCAACGCCGCCGAGCAGCAGCCCGAGAACGGATGGGCGAAGAGCACTGCGAGCGGCGATCGGCCGTCTCATGCGTCCTCCTTCGTTCGCTGACCAGACAACGGTAGCGTCGCACGCTCTTCCCTGCGCTCTCCGCGACGATCCGGCGCAATCCTTTGATGCTTACGTGACGTTCAGCGTCGGCTGGGAACGCGGCCGAACTCGCGCTGCAGACGACGTGCCCGCTTGGCGACGACGTCCCGCAGGCGCTGTGGCTCGAGGACCGTCGTCTCGCCGCGATCGGCGAGGACCTCGGAGAGCAGCCACTCCTCGGTCTTGTACGGGACGTCTGCGACAGCCGAGCCGTCCGTGAGGGGACGTGCGCCGCGCTCGAGTTTCCACCGCGCCACCGTCGGTGAGTGGAGGAGTCGAGCGACACGGGGGTTCAGGAGGTAGGAGGGGTCGAAGCCGTCACGTGCCTCGAAGTGCTCGCCCGTGAGGCGTGCAGAGCGCATCCGGTCGAGCCGGAAGGTCCGGGCCGCGTCGACGCTGCGATCCCACGTGTGCACACGCCAGACCGGAAGCTCGCGCTCGATCGTGTACGGCTCGACCTGCCGCAGGCTCGGCGTGTCCTCACCCTCCTTGAGGTATTCGATCTCCACGACGAGTCGTTTCTCTGCTCCGTCGCTCAGGACCTTGACCAGCGACTCCTCGGCGGATGCGTCGGCCGGGCGCGGAGTGCCGGCGAGGTCGAACCGCCCGAACGTCTCCTCGAGCTTCTTGCGGACGCGCTTCAACGGCGAGTGCGCGTCGGCGGCGATCGTCGGCCCGACGTACTCGATGGCGAGCCTGATCGCGCGCGCCTCCAGCGGCGTCAGCTTCGGCGGCCGCCGGAACACATCGCCATAGAGCTCCTTCTCGACCCTGACGGTGTTGCCGTCGTGCTCTGCATAGACGGCGTAGCAGCCGCCGCCGAAGTTCACGAGGTTGAGGAGGGAGAGATGGTCCTGGAGCTCCTCGATCGGGATCGAGAAGCGCGCGGCGAGCTCGTCGGCGTCGAGGGTTGCGGAGCGCTCGTCGCCGCAGGCCGCGAGCAGATGGGCGAGAAGCGCCTGGAGTACGCCGAAGCGCTCCGGCGCGACCGGCCCGCTCGGGCGCTCGGGGAGTGGTTGCCTCGGGTTCGACCGCTTCGGACCGGCTGTCGCCGGAGCGTCACCTTCGTGCGCGGCGACGAGCGTCGCAAGCGCCTGGCCCACGGACTCGACGAGCTCCTCGGGCTCGAGTGGAACGGCGCGCCCGTTCTGCCGCAGGACCCAGCCGGCGAGCAGATCGACGTTCGTGTACTCGGTCTCGAACACGCCGTCGTCGATCGTCCCCGCGTCGGACAGCGTGCGCTCGACCCACCAGGCGGTGTCCTCCGAGACGGCGATTCGGGCTCGGCCCACGGTCTCGCCGATCTGCCATGGGCGCGGGACTCGGTGCTGCTCGACGTCGAATTCGGATGGGACGCGAAAGTCGCGCTCCCGACGTGTCGCGAACCGGATGTCGCCGCGGATCCGTGACACCTTGAACGTTCGCGTGGTGTCGCGGTCGAGGTCGTGGCCGATCACGTACCAGTTTCCGTCGTCGAGCCGAAGCGCGTACGGGTTCACCGTCCGCTCGCCCGGCCGCGACCGGCGAGGGCTCCAGTAGCCGAAGCGGACGGTTCGCTGCTTCGAGATCGCCGACTCGAGCTTCGCGAGCCGACCGGCGAGCTCGGGGGAGTAGTCGGGCGCGCTCACCCGCACCCGCTCGGCGGTCTCGGTCGGAGGCTCTGGGAATCCGACGCGACCGAGCGCGAGGTTCTGCAGGGCGAGGCGGAACGGCTCCGCGTAGGCGAATTTACCTTCGAGGTAGTAGAGCGCCGTTTGCAGCGCGGCGAGCTCGTCGTCGTCGAGATCGAGCCGCTCGAGGAAGTAGTGCTCGGAGCGGAGCGTGTACAGCTCCTCGCCGGTGAACTCGTCGCGCTGGGACTGGAGGGGGACGCCGAGCCCGGTGAGCTCGGCGCGGTCCGAGTAGAACCGCCGCGCGAACGCCTCGTCGGACATCTCGCTGTAGCCCTCGACGTTCGACTTCACGTCACGCGCGGTCAGCAACCTCCGTTCCGCCATGAGGAAGGCGACCAGCGAGAGCTGACGGATCAGCTTGTCGGCGTCGTGCGACATCGAACGCGAGCTTACAGCGAGCATCATCTGAGGATGCGAATCCGCGAGGGGAGTTTCCGACCCTCCGCGCTCTCGCGCGTCTGTGCCTACGCGGCGACGGTCGCGTGCTCGAGGTGCTGGTGCGAGGGGCAGTAGTCGCGGCCGGGAAGCGGAGTTCGCTGGCAGGCCTTGCCCTTGCGCGTCGTCGCGTGGCAGCGCGCGACGCCGCCATCCAGCAGGCCTGCTTCGACCTGCTGCTCGATGAACGAGGTCGCCGCGCCGACGCCCTCACGCACGGACCAGGCAACCTGCGCCTGCGCCGTGATCGGGAAGTAGCGCCGGATGTCCGCAAACAGCGCACGGTCGGGGCATGCGAAGTAGTGCGGATCCTCGGCCAGCCGAGCCATCGTCCGCTCGCACTCGAGCAGCACTGCGCGCCTGTACTCGAGCTGATAGGTGCGCGAGACGTAGGGGTCGATCAGATCTTTGATCGAGCGATAGATCGCTCGCGAGTATTGATACATACAGGACCGGAGCTGGGCTGAGTGATCGTCCAAGAACCTAACCGACTTCCCCGAGATTCCTCGGCACAGAGCGAAAATCGTGCTACGCAGAAGCGACGCCCGGCAGTGTAGCGGCTTTTTCGCCCTGTTACAAAGTCAGCTTCGCCGCCGCCTGCCGAGACAACGCGGCCGCTAGGGGACGATGTGCCTCACGCTCGCCGCGCGCGCGTATCTGCGGGCGTCCTCGAGCGCACTCGTGGCCTCGGCCTCGCTTGCGTAGACGCCGGAGAAGACGATCCAGTAACCCGGATGCAGGCTGGCGTAGCGTGAGGAGTCGAGCACTCCCACCGAGTCGAGGCCCTTCCGGCGCGCCGCCTTTGCCCTGGCGAGGGCCGGCTTGCGCCCTCGGGTCTGGGGCATCGAGGCGAGGGCGATCGTCCAGCCGTCCTCGCCGGACGGCCACTCGGTCATCCCCGACGGCCCGACGACCTCGTCGCCGCTCGTCGTCTCGGGGATGGTCGCGAAGCCGCCGATCGCCGTCTGGATCGTCGCCCCGCCTCCGCTGTTCCCCGTCGCCACGATCGCTGCGACCCCCCCGGCGAGCGCGACTGCCGCGGCGACGAGCGATCGGCGCGCCCAGCCCGAGCTCAGAGCCTTCGACCGCCGCAACCGGACGACGTGAGCGCCGCACTCGAGGCAGTACTCCTGTCCGACTGCGAGCGGCTCGCCGCAGCGCGGACACCTCGTCATCCGCCGACGTCCGATCCCGTGTGGCGTGTGTCGCTCGAGCTTCCCCCGAGCACGCGACCGCAGGAGGCGCAGTACCGCGCGCCGAGGAGAATCGGGGCACCGCAGATGCACACCGCACCGCCGCCTCCGCGCCGGACGCGAGCGGTGCCGTCGAGGAGTGCGTCGATCTCCTGCACTCGGGCTTCGATCGCGACGAGCTCGGCGCAGCGCTCGACCACCAGGCCTGCATTGAAGCGGTCGCGCTTGTACATCTCGAGTGCGAGCCCGCCCAGGTCGCGCAGGCGCTCCTCGCGCACCTCGAGCAGCGCCTTGCGTTCGCGCTTGAGCTCACGGGTGGGTGGAACGACGTACGCGCTCGACGAGCCCGATGACGCGTGCTGCTCGGTCACGTCCGCCACGTTAGAGCTGGAGGACGACGAGACGCTCTTCGGTCATCTCGCGGACGGCGTACGCCGGTCCCTCGCGGGTGTTCCCCGAGTCCTTCACGCCTCCGTAGGGCATCTGGTCGGCCCGAAACGTCGGGGCTTCGTTGATCGTGACGCCGCCGAACTCGAGGTGCCGGGCGGCGTGCAGCGCTGCTTTGAGGTCGCGCGTGAAGACCCCGGCCTGCAATCCGTACCGGGTGCCGTTGGCCAGCGCGATCGCCTCGTCGAGCGAGTCGTAGGCCGTGACCGTACAGAGCGGGCCGAAGACTTCCTCGCACGCGACCTTCGCGTCCGCCGGCGCGTCGGCGATGACC
Source organism: Actinomycetota bacterium (assembly GCA_046731795.1). Lineage (GTDB taxonomy): Bacteria > Actinomycetota > Thermoleophilia > Gaiellales > Gaiellaceae > GMQP-bins7. The sequence goes on from JBKPLV010000059.1 coordinate 5,678, forward strand.
GTCGGCCGGAGAAGCTCGCCCTCGAGCGTTCCGCCCGCGAGGACCCGCGCGTCGCGCGCGGTCGCCTCCTCGATCCACTCGAGAACGCGGTCGCGCTCGCCCGGTGCGATGAGCGGCCCGACATCGGTCGCGTCGTCGGCCGGGTCGCCGACGACGAGCGCATCGACCTTGGGGAGGAAACGCTCCAGGAACCCGTCGTACGCACTGCGCTCGACATAGATCCGCTGGACGGAGATGCAGCTCTGCCCGGCAAACGAGAACGCATTCGCGGCGAGGCGTGTCGCGACGTCGTCGAGATCGGAATCGGCGGCGACGATCACGGGAGTCGCATTCCCGAGCTCGAGGTTCACGCGCTTCCTGGGCGCTCGCTCGCGAAGCCGCCAGCCGACGGCAGACGAGCCCGTGAACGTGATGAGCGCGACGCGGTCGTCCTCGACCAGCACGTCGCCGATCTCGGACGCCGAGCCGCACACGACGTTCAGCCAGCCTGCCGGCAGCCCCGCCTCGGTCTCGAGCTCGGCGAGCAACAGCGCCGACAGCGGCGTCTGCGATGCGGGCTTCAGAACGACGGCGCAGCCGGCGGCGAGCGCCGGTGCGACCTTGTGCGCGACGAGGTTGAACGGGAAGTTGAAGGGGGAGATCGCGCCTACGACGCCGATGGGGACGCGAAGCGTGACCGCGAGCTTCCCGGCGCCGGCCGGAGAGGCGTCCATCGGGACGACGTCTCCCGCGAGCTTGCGCGCTGCGACCGCGGCCATCGTGAAGGTGGACATCGCGCGGTCGGCCTCGACCCGGGCGGCTTTCATCGGCTTTCCCGCCTCGACGGAGATCGTGCGTGCGATCTCCTCGGCGCGCTCACCGACGAGTTGGGCGGTCCGGTCGAGGATCGCCGCGCGCTCGTGCGCCGGCAGCGGTTCTTCCATTGCGCGCGCCGCCGCGTCGACCGCACGCCGAGCCTCTTCCGCTCCGCCGTTCGCGACACGTCCGACGACCGCCCCGTCGTACGGCGACCGCACGTCGAACCAGTCGCCGGTCTCGACCCACTCGCCGTCGACGAGCAGCCGACGCTCGATCGCAGTCGTGGCCACGCGGTGAGTGTAGTTCGGGCCGAGCCTCTCGCTCTATGCTCTGACTGATGGCAGAGGCCGCCTATCTCGTGGATGCGGTGCGCTCGCCGATCGGGCGTCGGAACGGCTCGCTCGCCGACCTCCGGGCGGACGAGCTCGCCGCACAGGTGCTGAACGGGCTGGTCGGCCGCGTCGACCTCGACCCGGGCGAGATCGAGGACGTCCAGATGGGATGCGTGACGCAGGTCGGCGAGCAGGCATTGAACGTCGGGCGCGGCGCCGTGCTCGTGGCGGGCTGGCCGGAGACGGTGTGCGCGACCACCGTCGATCGTCAGTGCGGGTCGTCGCTCCAGACTGCCTTCAACGCGGCGTCGGCCGTTCAGGCCGGTCATCTGGATCTCGTCGTCGCCGCGGGCGTCGAGCACATGACGCGCGTCCCGATGGGCTCGAACCTGGGCGACGCCGGCTGGGGCGCCGTCAACGAGAAGATCGGCGAGCGCTGGCCGATCGTTCCGCAGGGCATCTCTGCAGAGGTCATCGCAGAGGAGTGGGGGCTGAGCCGGGAGTCGCTCGACGAGTACTCCCTCGAGTCCCACCGGCGCGCAGTGGCCGCGATCGACGAGGGGAGGTTCGAGAACGAGATCGTGCCCGTCGAGGTCGGCGCCGGCGGCGCAGTCGTGCTCTTCGCGGTCGACGAGACTCCGCGGCGCGACACGTCGCTCGAGCGCCTCGCCGAGCTTCAGCCTGCGTTCAAAGCGGATGGCGTCGTGACCGCCGGGAACTCGAGCTCGATCGTCGACGGCTCCGCCGCGATGCTGATCGCGAGCGAAGCCGCCGTCGAGCGGCACGGTCTGGAGCCGCGCGCGCGCTTCGTGTCGTTCGGGCTCTCCGGTGTCGATCCGTACCGGATGCTCCACGGCAATCCGGAGGCCAGCGCGCGTGCGCTCGAGAAGGCTGGGCTGACGTGGGACGACGTCTCCGTCATCGAGGTGAACGAGGCATTCGCGTCCGTCGTCCTGCAGTTCCTCGCCGACACGGGCCTGCATGAGCGGTGGGAGGCCCGTGACGTCAATCCGAACGGTGGCGGAATCTCGCTCGGCCACCCGCTGGGCGCGACCGGCGCCCGCATCACTGCGACCCTGCTGAACGAGCTCGAGCGCCGGGAAGCTCGCTACGGCCTCGCCACGATGTGCATCGGCCAGGGCCAGGCGATCGCAAGCGTTCTCGAGCGGCTCTGAGAGCTATATCGCTTGATCAGGTCAGCTGATCGATAGCCAGAATGCCTCGACTGGTGCTGATGGATGGCGCTTGCCACCATAAGCGCATGCTCGCATTGATCCTCATCCCGATCGTGGCCGTCGCGGCACTTCTCGTGTATGCGGCGGGCGCGGACTCCCGCATCGACGACGTCGCCCATCGTCGCGGATATCACGGCTGAGCTCGCCGGCGCACCTGCGCTGAGCAGGCCTCGCTAGGATCGCCCGTCGTGGCCGCCGACGACATCCAGCGCATCGGCGTCGTCGGACTCGGAGCCATGGGCTCCGGGATCGCGCAGCTCGCCATCGAGGCCGGGTACGAGACCGTCGGCCGCGAGGTGACCGGGGAGCTCGCGCAAGCGGCGCGCGCCCGCATCGCACACTTCCTCCAGCGCAAGGTCGACAAGGAGCTGATGGCCGCGTCCGAACGCGAGTCCGCCCTCTCCTCGTTGTCGCTCACGACCGACCTCGCGGACCTCGCCGACTGCGACCTCGTGATCGAGGCGATCGTCGAGGACCTCGAGCCGAAGCAGGAGTTGTTCCGCGCGCTCGAGGGCATCCTGCGGCCCGACGCGATCATCGCGACCAACACCTCGGCGCTCTCGGTGACCGAGATCGCCGCGGCGACTTCGAGCCCCGAGCGGGTCGTTGGCATGCACTTCTTCAACCCGGCGCCGCTGATGCCCCTCGTCGAGATCGTCCGCGCCGAGCTGTCGTCGGATGACGCGGTCGACACCGCGTTCGCCGTCGGGGAGAAGCTCGGGAAGCGCCCGATCCGATGTCACGACACGCCGGGCTTCGTCGTCAACCGGATTCTGATCCCGCTGCTGAACGACTGCCTGCGCGTGCTCGACGAGGCGCGGGTCACGCCGGAGGACCTCGATGCCGCGATGACCGCCGGCGCCGGCTGGCCGATGGGACCGTGCACGCTCGTCGATCTCGTCGGCATCGACGTGCACGTGCACGCGTCGGAGGCGCTCTACGAGAAGCTCCGCGAGCCGCGCATGGCGCCGCCGCCCCGAATCGTCTCGATGCGGAACGCAGGGCTGCTCGGCCGCAAGTCCGGGCGCGGCTTCTACCGCTACGAGTGAGGCCGGTTACGGCCGTGCGCCGCTAACAGTCTCCTTACAGCCCTCTCATCGCGGTCACACGCCGTGTGTCGATACTAGGCAGGGCTATGCGGAAGCTCGTCGTCCTCGTCTGCTCGCTCGCCGTCCTCACGGCCACGGCGTCGTTTGCCT
>JBKPLV010000060.1:0-7574 GCA_046731795.1 Actinomycetota bacterium
GCCGATCGTCTCGCGCTCGACGACGAGCGCATTCAGCCCCTCCGAAGACGCGTACACGGCCGCGGCGAGCCCCGCAGGTCCCGCCCCGACGATCACGACGTCGTACGGCCCCGGGTCGTCCGTGACGTCCGTGCTCATGCGTGTGCCGTAGCGCACGACGTCCTCCGGCTGCGGATCGACGAGCGGCGTGCCGTCTGCGAGGAGCACGACCGGAACGCCCGTCCCCTCCTGGTTGCACGACCGTAGGAACTCGACGCCCTCGGCCGAGTCCGGCGTGTGGAAGGCGTGCGGCACGCCGTTGCGGGACAGGTGGTTCCGCAGCGCGTAGCCACGCTCCGACCGCGGATCCGCAACGAGCGTCAGCTCACGCCGGCCGGGCGCGTTCTGGCGGCGCCATTCCTGGAGGAACTCGGACACCAGCCGGTGGAAGATCTCGTCGGGCGAGCTGAAGGGCTTGATCGCGTAGTAGTCGATGTAGCCGAGGGCCATCGCGGTGCGGATCGCGTCCGCGGTCTCCTCCTCGGCCCAGCCGCCCCAGGGAATGAGCAGCGCACGCTTGGCGTGCGGGTGCAGGTCGTGGACGCGTGCGAGAAGCTCCTCGCCCTTCAGGTCCTGCGTCCCCCGCGCGGCCAGCACGACTGCAACGGCCGCATCCCGGTCGTGCAGCGACTCGAGCTGCGACAGCGCCGCCTCGGTAGACGGGCCGCAGATGACCTTGTAGTCGCGCGCGTAGCGCTGGAGCTCGGAGGTGATCCGCTGGAGCGCGTCGGGATCCTCGTCGACGGCGAGGATGAGGGGCAGGTCGCTCATCAATCGGGAATGTACGCGGACAGCCTCCACTCGCCCTCGAGGCCCTTGAGCTCGTGGAGGCCGCGATCCTCGAACCTGAGACCCGCCGCGCCGGCGAGGGCCTTCGTCAGCTCGGAGACGAGGATCTCGCCGGGCCCCGCTGCCGACATAACCCTCGCGGCCTCGTGCACCGCAATGCCACGGACATCGGCGCCGACGAGCTCCACCTCGCCGACGTGGACACCGACGCGGATCTGTACGTCGTGTTGCTCGGCGCAGCGCGTAAGCGCCGCGGCACAGTGGAGCGCCCGAGCGGGCCCGTCGAAGGTCGCGAGCATGCCGTCGCCGGTCGTGTCGACCTCGCGTCCTCCGAAGCGATCGAGGACTGCCCGGCTCTCCTCGTACAGGTGCGAGAGCAGATCGCGCCAGCGTCCGTCACCGAGCTCTGCCGCCCTCGCGGTCGAGTCCACGAGGTCGGTGAACACCAGCGTCCTGAGCACGCGGCTGTGGATCCCGGTAGGGAACCCAGCCCACGCCCGGATCCCTCGCCATTCGATCTGGACGCACGGCTCGTCGCCGACGGTGTAGCCATCGTGGCCGGGAGGGATGTCGAAGACGTCCCCGGGGCCGAAAACCACGCTCGTCCCGTCCATGAAGTCGATGCCGAGGCGGCCGGAGATGATGTAACCGACGTGTCGGGCCTGGCACCACTCGCCACCGACGGTCGGGCGCACGTGCTCGGACCAACGCCAGCCGGGCTCGTTGACCAGCTCGCCGACCGTGAGGTCGCCGAGCTCCACGATGCGCGTGCGCACCTTCGGGAACTCGACGACGTCGTCGGGTCTCGCGAAGCTCTTGGCGATGACGTCAGCCACGCGTCAGCGGGCGGACACCGTGTCCCCGACGTCCGCGATCGCGCGCATCGCCTGTGCGAGCGCGATCGGCAGGGTCGCGATGAAGACTGCCACGGGCAAACCGATGCACAGCACGCCGAGGACCTGCCAGAAACCATCGACCTCGAACGCCCATACGATGGCCCCGACGAAGGCGGCGACCATCCCGAAGACGCCGATGAGCGTGGCTATGAATGCCCACGCGCGGAGGGTGCCGTACTGCGTCATCTCCTACCTCCCAACTCGACTTGCGGACAGCGCGAGACTACTCCGCTCGCACGTTGATCGCTCGCACCGTTTCGATCGTGTCGGCCTCGGCCGGGGACTTGTCGGGACGGTAGCCCTTGACCCGCGCGAAGCGCAGTGCGACGCCACCGGGATAGCGTGGGCTCGTCTGCACCCCGTCGAACGCGACCTCCACGACGAGCTCCGGCCGCACGTACACGACGTGGCCCTCCTGACGGGTCTTCAGCGAGAGCAGGTGCTCGGTCTGCCACGCGAGCATCTCGTCCGTCATCCCCTTGAAGGTCTTGCCGAGCATCACGAACGAGCCCCGCTCGGAGTCGCGCGCTCCGAGATGGAGGTTCGAGAGCTTTCCCTGCCGCCGACCGTGCCCCCACTCCGCCGCGAGCACGACGAGGTCGAGCGTATGTGCCTTCTTCACCTTCAGCCAGCCGGCGCCGCGCCTTCCCGCCTCGTAGGGCGCCTCGAGCGACTTGACCATCACGCCTTCGTGGCCGCGCGCGAGCGCATCGTCGAGGAATGCCCGAGCCTCCTCGGGGTCGTCGGTCTCGGTGCGCGGAACCACGAGCTCCGGCGCCAGCCGCGCGTCGAGTACGGCGAGCCGTTCGCGCGCGGGCGCGTCGATGACGTCCTCGCCGTCGACGTGCAGGCAGTCGAAGAAGAAGGCCGTGAGCGGTCTCGACTTCTCGTCCGCCGCGGACTTGGTCCCGAACCGGCTCATCGTCACCTGGAACGGCTCCGGGCGCCCGTCCTCGCGCAGCGCGATCGCCTCGCCGTCGAGCACGATCGCATCGACCTCCAAGGCGCCGACTGCGGCGACGATCTCCGGCACGCGGGCGCTGATGTCGGCGAGATTGCGCGTGAACACGCGGACCTCGTCGCCGACGCGATGCGCCTGGATGCGCGCGCCGTCGAGCTTCCACTCGACTCCCGCGCGGCCACCGAGCCGCGCGAGCGCGCCGCCGACGTCGTCCGCAGTCTGCGCGAGCATCGGCGTCACGGGCCGTAACGGCTCGAGCCGGAAGCGATCGAGGCCGGAAGCTCCTTCCCGCATCGCGATCTCGGCCACGCCCGCGAGGTCGCCGGTGAGCATCGCCGCGCGCCGGACGGCGGGGGCCGGCACGTCGGCCGCCTTCGCGACCGCCTCCGCCATCACGCCCTCGAGCGCGCCCTGCCGCAGTTCGCCGAGAAAGAGCCCGATCAGCAGCCGCTGCTCGGGCTCGGTCGCGCGCCCGAAGAGCGAGGCCAGCTCCTCGCGGCGCGCGGCCTGCGAGCCCTTCCCGGCGATGCCCTGCAGCCGCGTGACGGCCTCGTCCACCTCGCCGAGCTCGAGGGAAGGCGGCGGCTCGGCCGGCGCCGGCACCTCACGCAGCGCCGCCCACCCGACCCCGACCGTTCCCTGGGGAAGCTCTCCCGAGAGGTACTTGACGGCTACCGCCGCCTCGTGCCCGACCGCGCTCCGGAGACACGTCGCGAGACGGTCGATCTTCGCCAGACGGGAGGACGTCGACGCGACGTCGGCGGACGCCTCCGCGATCTCCGAGAGCAGCACGAGCGCAAGTTACAAGTTGCAACTTTGCCGCCGAACGCGGCTCTCCAGATAAGCGACGGAGCTCGTTACACGTTGTCACGTGCGATCGGCCGGCAGGTCGAGCCAGACGTCGGCACCGCCGGTCTGCAGGTTCGCTACATGCGCCGAGCCACCGTGAGCACGGGCGATCGCCTCGACGATCGCGAGCCCCAGCCCGGTCCCATCGCTCGTGCGCGCATCGTCGGCCCGCGTGAAACGCTCGAACGCCCGCGGCAGGAAGGTGGGATCGAGGCCGCCCTGATCTGTCACATGCAGCTCGACGAATCCGTTCCGCTCGGCCGCACGCAAGCGCACCGTGCCCGCACCGTGACGGAGCGCATTGTCGACGAGGTTGTCGAGCGCGCGCTCCAGCCTCTCCCGGTCGCCCTCGATCTCGATACTCGCAACCTGCTCGAGCTGGATCCCGCGACCGCGTGCTGCCGCGGCGTGCCGGAACCTGGCTGCCACCTCCGAGAGGAGCGCGTCGACCGCGAGGGGAGCCTTCACGACCGATAACTGACCCTGGTCCGATCGCGCGACGAGCAGGAGATCCTCGGCAAGCCGGACGAGCCGGTCGGTCTCCTCGGCCGCGGAGCCGAGAGCGTCCGTCAGCTCGTCCGCCGACCGCGGCTGCCTCAGCGCAAGCTCGAGCTCCGTCTTCAGGATCGCGAGCGGGGTACGGAGCTCGTGGCTCGCATCTGCCACGAACCGTCGCTCCCGCTCGAGGCCCGAGTCGAGGCGCTCGAGCATCTCGTTGAGCGTGTCGCCGAGCCGGTACACCTCGTCCCGAGCGGCGGGAAGCGGGAGCCGTTGCGCCGAGGTCGAGGCCGAGATCTCGTCTGCGCGGCGCCGCATCGCCTCGATGGGTCGCAGCGCAGCTCCGGCCACGACATAGCCGATCGCGGAGGATGCGAGCAAGGCGAGCGGCAGCGCGACGAAGAGTTGCGTCAGGAGCGCCGACAAGGCCTCGCTCCGGTCATCGAGCGCCTCGCCGACGACCACGACGCGGTCCCCGACCGGATCCGCCCGAAGCCGGAAGCCGCCCCGATCGGTGACCACGGTTCCGCGGCGAGCCGCCGCCAGCTCGCCCCGTGTGAGCAGCAGGTCGCCTGTCGCAGCGGAAACGAGAACTCCGCCGCCCGGTCCGATCACCTGAGCGACCCCCTCGTCTCCGGCCAGCACGGACGGGTCGATGGCGCCGAGGCCGTTTCCTCGGACGATCGACGCCAGGGCCGCGCTCCGGTTCTCGAGCTCGTCCGCGATCCGCTCGTCGAGGCTGTCTCCTAGGCGGACGTACAGGAACGCGCCGAGCGCCGCAAGCACGATCGCCATCACCGCCGCGAACACGAGCGTCAAACGGATGCGAATCGGCAGCCGGCTCACCTAGCCGTCCTTGCGCAGTCTGTAGCCGGCGCCGCGAACGGTCTCGAGCGAGTGCCGCTGGAACGGACGGTCGATCTTCTCGCGCAGGTAGCGCACGTACACGTCGACGACGTTCGAGCGGTTCTCGTACGCGTAGTCCCAGGCGTGCTCGAGGAGCTGCAGGCGTGTCAGCACGTCGCCCGGCCGCCGCATGAACGTCTCCAGGAGAGCGAACTCCTTGGCCGAGAGCCTGATCTCCGTGTCAGCCCGCCACACCTGCCGTGACGCAGGGTCGAGGCGGAGGTCGCCGACCTCGAGGACGATCGGCCGTTCCGGCGCGCCGCGCCGAGCGAGTGCCCGCAGGCGGGCGAGCAGCTCGGCGAAGGAGAACGGCTTGGTCAGGTAGTCGTCGGCGCCGGCGTCGAGCCCGGCGACCCGCTCCGGGACCCCGTCGCGGGCCGTGAGCATGAGGACGGGCGTCCAGACACCGTTCTCGCGCCAACGGCGACACACGCTGACGCCGTCGAGCCCCGGCAGCATCAGGTCGAGGACGATCGCGTCGTACTCGGCCGCCTGCGCCATCCAGACACCGTCGTCCCCGGTCCCCGCGACGTCGACCGCGTGCCCCTCCTCGGCGAGACCACGACGGAGAAGTGCCGCCATCTTCAGCTCGTCCTCGACGACGAGGATGCGCATGCACACATTCTCGTCGCCGAGATGAGAGCGTGATGAGAGGGCGTGTCCGCCTAGTCGTCGCCGACTGAGTCGGCCGCGTCGTCGTCGGCCTGCATGCCGACCGGCGCGAATTGCCCGTTCAGGTGGACCTCCACCTGCGACCCGTCGCCGCGGCGGACCTCGACCTCGTAGACGCCCGCACCGTCGCCGTCCTGGTACTCGACCTCCAGTGCGCGTCCACCTCCGACGGCCTGCACGGCCGCCCGGGCAGCCTCGTGCGCCGCCGGCCCCGTGACGGTCTCGGAGTCCGATCCCGAGACGGCCCTGGCGATCCCAGCGCCGCCGACCGCAAGGACGGCAGCGGCGACACCTGCGACCACGAGCGTTCGCTTCCGCTTCATCTCGACCTCCTACCTGGAGTAGCGCACGAGCTCCTCGCGGTCGTCGGTGCCGGATACGCCGATCGCCAGCACCGGCCCGACCCCTCGTGCGTAGAACTTGTACTCGAGCACCTTCGGCTCGAGCGGGTTCGTCTCGCGCGTCATGAGGACGCGCCCCCGCCGGAAGTACCCCACCGGGACCTCGACCTGCTCTCGCAGGCTGACGACCTCGGCCCGATCCTGGGCGTGACCCGCGTACTGCTCTTGCCGGAAGCGCATGCCCGGCCGCGGCCTCGCGGGCAGGATCACCCCGGCTTCGGCGCCATCCACGCCGGCCTCGAACGAGCCTGCGGTCGAGACGGGCTTGCCGTTCTCGTACTCGGTCGTCGCCTCGCCCAGGTACCAGACGTTTCCGCACCGGTCCTGTGCGTAGTAGTCGCGCGTCGACTCGACGGGAGCACCGTCCTCGGTCGCCACGTCACTGACCACGCGAGCGGTGATCCCGTCCGCGATCAACCTGGTCTTCGGGAGCACGAGCACGACGTCGCGTTGCACCGTTCCGTCCGGCGCGGTCTCCCGGTACACCCACCGGGACCCGATGCGCATCGGCCACCACGGATTCGTGATGCGCGCGGAGAAGTCCGCGGACGCCAGCGCGACGTGCTCGGCGCCGCGCGGCAGCGCGCACGATGCGCTCGGGGTGCTCGAGCCCACGCCGGCTTCCGCGCCCGCCGCCACGAGCCCCACGATTGCGACGGCGGCGAGTCCCGGCCTGGCGTCCATACAACCTCCTTCGCTCGGATGCCCGGGTTGTACGCGATGACGATGAGACGGCGATGAGAGCGAGCAGCCGTCGAATCAGATCGTGGCCAACGACTCCAGCTCGTCGCCACTCAACCGCCAGCCGGCTTCTGCAGCCGCGACGTTCGCGCGGACCTGCTCGGGCTTCGTCGCCCCGGCGATGATCGAGCCGACTCCCTGTGTCGACGCGAGCGCGCAGATCGCGAGCTCGTGCAGCGAGTGGCCACGTTCCTCGGCGAAGGCCGTAAAGGCATCGACGCGGTCGAAGCGCTCGTCCTCGATCTCGCGACCGGCGAGCCTCGTCCCTTCGGGAGCCGGCTTTCCGCGGTGGTACTTGCCGGTGAGGAGCCCGCTCGCGAGCGGGAAGTACGGGATGTAGGCGACGCCGAGCTCGCGGCAGAGCGGCAGCACGTCCTCGTCGTCGTCGCGCCGGAGCAGGCTGTAGTGGTTCTGGAGCACCGTGAACCGAGCGGTGCCGTTCGCGCGTGCAACGCGCTCGGCCTCTGCGAGCTGCTCGGCCGAGAAGTTGGAGCAGCCGATCGCGCGCACGGTGCCGTCGCGCACGAGCTCGTCGAGCGCACCGAGCGTCTCCGCGATCCGCGTCGACGGATCCGGCTTGTGCAGGTAGTAGAGGTCGACGTAGTCGGTGCGGAGGCGCCCGAGCGAGCCCTCGAGCGAGGCTCGGAGCGCAGCGGGCGAGCCGTTTCCGGTCCCCTGGCCCCAGCCGAACTTCGTCGCGATCACGACTCGGTCGCGACGGCCCTCGAGGATCTCACCGAGATACCGCTCGCTGTCGCCGTTCCCGTAGGTCTCTGCCGTGTCGAAGAAGGTGACGCCCGCGTCCTGCGCGGCGTCCACGAC
>JBKPLV010000061.1:0-8187 GCA_046731795.1 Actinomycetota bacterium
GGACCTGACCCCGATAGGACGCGATCCCGTTCCAGCCCCAGAGCACTCCCGGAGACGGGCCCCCGTCGGCCGCCGCGCCAACGGCTGCGGCGCCTGCGACCAGGATCGCTACAACGCATGTGAGAGTCGCCTTTCTCATTCTCGACCTCCTTCAGATGCCTAGGACCACGCACGCGTCGTGCGCGGCGCGGGCGATATGGCGCACTGCCCGCACGCGCCCGCCGGCGTCGAGCACGCTGACGGTGCCGCGGGAGAGCGAGGGCGTGAGGACGTGTCGCGCGCCGACGGTCACGTTGTACGAGCCGAGCGGCACCTCGTCGCGGCGGACGAGGTCGCCGTTCAGGCGATGGACCCGGACGGTGCCGTCGTCGCCGCTCGCGACGAAGGCGAGACCGTTGACGAACGCGACGTGCTGGGGGGCGCGATCGGCCGCGAGCACGCGAGCGATCTCGCGCGTGCCCGCCCGGTATAGCGCGATCCGATGTCCAGCGCCGGACGTCACCCAGACGTGGCGTCCGTCCGGGGCGAAGACGACGTCGTGCGCGAGGAACGGCGGCGGGATCGTACGGACGAGGCGCGGGCGGAGCGGGGCCCGCAGATCGAGGAGTGCGATCCGCTCGGCCTTGGATCCGAGCGACGTCCACAGCGCCGTGCCGTCGCGGCTGAGGGAGACGTGGCGAGCCGGCCCTGGAACCGGAGTCCGTGAGACGATGCGACCCCGGTCGGCGTCGACTGTCACGACCTGCTCGGCCTCGGAGTCCGTGACGTAGGCGACGCGCCCGCCGGGATGTGCGGCCGTGTAGCGCGGCGCCTCGAACCCGTCGAGCTCGAAGCGAACCGCACGCTGTCTTCCGTCGACGATCGACACGAGCCCGTGCTGCGTGTGCGCCACGAGCGCAGCGGCGGGGTCGACGCGCTCGATGCTGCGCGGGCCGGGCGACGTGCGGATGCGACCGAGCACGCGAGCACGCGCCGGATCGAAGACGACGACGTGGCTCTCGAGGTCGGCCGTCACGAGCCCGATGGAGCCGGAGCGCGAGGCGGCTGCCGGTCGCTCTCCGAGCGCGACCGATACCGAGACGCCTGCGGCTGCGAGCAGGAACTCACGGCGGTTCATTCCCGTAGTACGCGGAGCGAGGGCTCCGAGGTCCGCTGGACCTCGCGTGCGCTCCCGCTCGTACCTCGGGCATGGACCTCCGAGGCAGGTCCCGTCGTAGTCTGGGCACGGGATGCGCGCGGGCCGGGACGAGCGCGCCCGCGTGCGCGGCGCGCAGCGGGGATCCGCCTCGGATCTGGAGGCGCTGTTCCGCATGCACTGGCCGCGTGCGTTCCGTGCCGCCTACCTCGTCACCCACGACGCCGCCGCAGCGGAGGACATCGCCCAGGAGGCCTTCCTGGCGGCGATTCGCACACTCGACCGCTTCGACCGCCGCCGCCCGTTCGGGCCGTGGCTGCATCGCATCGTGGTCAACCGTGCCATCGACTGGACGCGCGCACGCCGCTTCCGCAGCGAGGTCGAGCTGCCCGAGTCGCTTCCCGCGCCCGAGCCGCCGTCGGAGGGTGGAGACACGCTCGCCGCGCTCGCGCGGCTCTCGCCGGAGCACCGCGCCGTGATCGTCATGCGCTACGTGCTGGAGCTCACGCCCGGCGAGATCGCGGAGGCACTCGACCTCCCGCGCGGAACCGTGAACTCGCGCCTGCGGCGCGGGCTCGACGCCCTGGGGGACGAGCTGTGAGGGCTGAGCTGGATCGGATCGAGGTTCCCGGCGAGCACGAGGCGCGGGAACGCACATGGGCGGTGTTGGAGGGCGCGTTCAGCGAGCGCCGTCCGGTCGAGCGACGCCACGCCATGTTGCGTCCTGCCGTGGCGATCGCGGTCGTCGTGGCTGCCGGCGCGGCCGTGCTCAGCTCACCCGGGCGCGCAGTGCTCGACGAGCTGCGCGAGGTGGTCGGCGTCGAGCGGGCGCAGCCTGCCCTGTTCTCGTTGCCGTCGGAGGGACGCCTGCTCGTCGCCTCGGACGCCGGAGTGTGGGTCGTGCAGCGTGACGGGTCGAGGCGCCTTCTGGGGCCGTATCGCGAGGCGAGCTGGTCGCCCTTCGGCCGCTTCGTCGTCGCGGCGAGGGCGAACGAGCTCGCCGCGCTGGAGCCGGACGGCGACGTCCGCTGGACCCTCGCGCGCCCGGATGTCAGGTCGCCGCGTTGGGGAGGCAACGAGACGAACACGAGGATCGCCTACGTCGATCGCACCGGTCTCCGCGTCGTGGCGGGCGACGGGACCGGTGATCGACTCCTTGTGGCGGGACTCCGCGGCCCGATCGCCTGGCGGCCCGGAGCAGAATTCGTCCTCGCCTACGCCGACCGACGCGGACGGATCGTCCTGCTCGATACCGAATCGAATCGCGTACTCGCCCGCTCGCGTGCCGGCGCGCGACCGAAGGAGCTCGTCTGGTCGGACGACGGCCGGCGACTGCTTGCAATCGCGCCGTTCTCCGTTCGGTCGCTCGACGCGCGCGGACGGTTCCATGGGGACGAAGGACCGTCGGACGGGACGGTAGTTGTGACCGACGCGATGCGTCCGAGCACGAGGCAGGTCTTCGAGATCCGGCGAGCGGGCGCGGGCTCGAACGTCTTCCGCTGGTCAGACGGGCGCTCGTTGTTCCGGGGGGCGGGCGATCTGCGCGAGCTCGCGTGGTCGCCCGACGGGCGCTGGCTCCTCATCACCTGGCCGACCGCTGACCAGTGGGTGTTCGTGCGCGCCGACGGTAAGCGGATCCGAGCGGTCTCGAACGTGTCGGAGCAGTTCCGCTCGCACACGTTCCCTCGCGTCGAGGGCTGGTGCTGCCCGTAGCGCTCGGTTACGTCCCGCTCTCTTCGAGCACGGACAGGATGTTCCCGGCAGGATCCTTGAACCACGCGATCGGCGGGCCGCCGATGTCGCGCGCGATGCCCTTCTCGTCCTGCTTGAAGCCCTCATACCGCTCGAACCTCACGCCGCGCTCGCCGAGCTGGTCGACCGTCGACGCGATGTCGTCGACGGGGAAGTTGAGGATCGTGTACGTCGCCGGCGCGAAGTCGGGCTTCGGGTAGACGAGCGTGTCCCGTCCACCCGCGAGGTGGAGCGTGAGCAGGCCGTTCTCCTCGGACGTCCGCAGTCCGAGCGTCCCGCCGTAGAACTGCTCCGCGCGTTCGAGGTCGTCGACAGCGAACCCGCTGAATGCCTTGGAGTTCTCGAGCATGGAATCGCCTTCCTTTTCGGGTAGCCCTCTCGGAGTGCCCCGTCGCCGCGCGGATTGAAACCTCGGTTCGGTCGCCGGCGGTAAGCTCGCTCGGTGCTCGAGGCCGGCAGCCCCGTTCCCGAGGTTCAGGTCTGGGCAGCCCCTCGGGAGGAGGCACGTCCCCTGCGGGAGATCCTCGGCGATGGGTTCGCGCTCCTCTGCTTCTACGTGTGGGACTGGTCGCCGACCTGAACGAACGAGCTGCACCTCCTGCGGGACAGGAGCGACGACCTCGCCGAGGCCGGCATCCGGCCGTTCGCGATCTCCCGGGACTCGCCGTGGTCGCACCGTGCCTGGGCGGAGACGCTGGGGGTGGACGTCCCACTCCTGTCCGACTGGAACGGCGAGGCGACGCGCGCGTTCGACGTCGCGATCGAACCGCTCGGCATGGCCGACGTCCCCGCGCGCTCGGCCTTCCTGATCCGGGACGGCCAGACGATCGACGCCGCCTGGATGCTCGGAGGCGATCTGCCCGACATCGACGCGGTGATTGCGTCGGCGCGTCGCTAGTGGATGGGCCGCCGCCCCTGGGGCAAGCTTGTGCTTGGACAGAGCACCAGCGGCGTGTGAACGCCTGAGAGCGCCCGTCGAGATCCCTAAGACGTCGGCCGCGTGCTCAGGGCACGACGACGAGCTTCGCACCAGCGTGCTCCGCCTGGCGATGCCACGCGTCGGCGACTTCGTCCAGCGGAAAGCGCTCGACCTCGAGCGTGATGTCCCCGGCGCTCGCAAGCTCGACCAGGCGTCGGTAGTGGGTCGCGAGCTCCTCCGGGCCCAGGGCGTAGTTGGTGTGGCCGAGGATCGACAGGCTCTTGAAGCGAACGGCGGCCGAGACGAGCTCGGACGTCGGTCCGGCCGACTGTCCGAGATTCACGATCGTGGCCCAGGGAATGGCTGCCTGGACCGCTGCGGCAGCGGGCTCGCCCCACAACGGGTCGAAGACGTAGCTCGGGCCGTCGCCGCCGAATGCGTCCTTGAACGCAGTGACCAGATCGTCCTGGTCGAGACTGATCGTCGCGTCGGCGCCCAGTTGTGCCGCGCGCTCGAGGCCTTGCGCGCTGCGGCCGGCTGCCACGACACGGGCCGCGCCGAGCAACTTCGCCGTCTGCACGGCGACGAGGCCGACGGAGCCGGTCGCGCCGAGGACGAGGACGTTCTCGCCGCCGCGAAGGGGGGCTCGCCAGGCGAGCGGCAGCCATCCGGCGAGGCCGGCAATGCCCAGCCCGGCGGCGAGCGCCGGATCAGCGCCGTCGGGCACGTCGATCACGAAGGAGTCGCCGACCGCGACGCGCTCCGCGACCGCGCCATTCGACGCCCTCCCGAGCGAGCCCCCGAAGAGCCACACGATCCGGCCGTCGTCCGTCCGGCCCACGGCCTCGCAGCCCGGGACGTAGGGAAGAGGCGGGTGGCCCGTCGCCAGCACGCCGCGCGAGACCGCGAGATCGATCGGATTGAGCGGCGCTGCCAGAACCTCGATCGTCTCACCGGACGGCTCGTCGACCTTGCCGACCTCGGGGACGGCGCCGACCTCGCGAACCAGCGCCGCGCGCATCACAGGCCCATCCCGTGGGCAGTCGCGACGAGCATTGCCCAGCCCCAAGTGCGTGAGTAGCTGCGCAGAGAATCGAGCCTATCGCGCGTGCGTGTCATCGGCGGAGCTGGTTCAGATACCGCGCCGAGCGCGGCCCGGTCAGATGCTGCGGCGCGGCGAATCTCGATGAATCGCGTGGCCGGACTCGGCATCGAAGAAATGCAGCCCGCGCACGTCCACGCGGGCTTCGAGCGCGTCTCCCTCACGGATCCGTGTGCTCGGGCTGAAACGCCCGACCAGAGTTGCTCTCGGGGATCCGCTCCGGAGTTCCTGGAGTGCACGGTCGTCCCCGACGTCCTCTGCGAGCTCGCGCACCTCGCTCGTGACCGCCTGCCTCGCCTCCACCGTGAAGTGGACGAGAACCTCGGGGCCGAGCGCTTCGCGAAGGATCGCCTGGCCACGTATTCGGAGCCCTGGCGCACCTTCTCCGAGCGACGCGTCCTCCAGGCTCTCGGGGCGGATACCGAGGACGATTTCACGCCCTTCGTACGAGGCGAGTCCCGGATGGATGCGCAGAATCTCGTCCTGGAGCTCGATCCGGGCATCGCCGGCGACGACGCTCACCGTGCCGTTGCTCCGTTCGACCGTCGCCGCGAGCATGTTCATCGCCGGGCTGCCGATGAATCCGCCGACGAACATGTTCACTGGCCTCTGGTAGAGCTCCTCCGGCGGCGCGACCTGCTGCAGCTCTCCTCTTCGCATGACTGCGACGCGGTGTCCCATGGTCATCGCCTCGACCTGGTCGTGCGTGACGTAGATCGTCGTCACGCCGAGCTCGCTCTGGAGCTTCTTGATGTCGGCGCGCATCTGCACGCGAAGCTTGGCGTCGAGGTTGGACAAGGGCTCGTCCAGCAGGAACGCCTGCGGCTGGCGCACGATCGCGCGGCCCATCGCGACCCGCTGCCGCTGCCCCCCTGACAAGGCCCGTGGCTTCCGCTTGAGGAACGGCTCGAGATCGAGGATGCGCACCGCCTCCTGGACTCGGCGCCGGACCTCGTCCTTGGGTGTCCTCTTGATCTTCAACGGGAAGGCGATGTTGTCGTAGACGCTCAAGTGCGGGTACAGGGCGTAGCTCTGGAAGACCATCGCGATGTCGCGACTCTTGGGCGTGAGCCCGTTCACGACGCGGTCGCCGATCCGGATCGAGCCCTCGCTGATCTCCTCGAGCCCCGCGAGCATGCGGAGGGCGGTGGTCTTGCCGCAGCCGGACGGGCCGACGAAGACGATGAACTCGCCGTCGGCGATTCCCAGGTCGAGCCCGTCGACGGCACGCGTGCCGTCGTCGAAGACCTTCGACACCCCTTCGAAGGCGACGCTAGCCATTGCTCATTCCTTCACCGCCCCGCCAACAAGCCCGCGAACGAGCGCGCGCTGCGAGAAGAGGAAGACGATGGCGACGGGGATCACCGCGAGCAGGGTCGCCAGCGCGAGCTCCGGCTTGAAGATGTTGACGGACTGCCCGCCTCCACCCACCGCGGGGTTGAACGACGGCGTCGAGGCGAGCAGGTTCGAGAGTCCCACGGTGATCGGGTACTGATCGGAGTCCGCGAGGACGACGTACGGCAGGAAGAAGTTGTTCCAGTCGGACACGAAGCTGAAGAAGAAGACGAGGGCGACGACGGGCTTCGCGAGCGGGAGAGCGACGCGCAGGAACGTCTGCAGCTCGGTCGCACCGTCGACCCGTGCAGCGTCCAGCAGCTCGGGCGGGAGCGCCGTCAGGTAGTAGATGTACGCGAGGTAGACCCCGAACGGGAAGAAGGCGAACGGCAGGATCACCGAGAGCGAGCTCCCGATCAGGTGCACGGCGTCGAGCTCGAGGAAGATTGGGAGCACGAGCGCGGCCGCGGGCATGATCATCACCACGAGCGTCAGCGAGAGGATCAGCTTCCTCCCTGGGAACCGCCCGATCGCCAGCCCGTAGCCCGCTGGCACGCTGACTGCGAGCGTGATCGCCGTTGCACTCAGCGCGTAGTAGAGGGTGTTGCCGATCCAGCGCCGGAAGATGTGGTCGCTGAAGCCGTCCAGGTGTCTCCACGCGAGCGCGACGTGGTGGAAGTCTCCGAACGAAAACGGGCTCGACGTGATGAGCGCCTGGTCGCTCTTCGTCGGGGCAAGCAGGAGCCAGACGACCGGCGCGATGAAGAAGACGGCGAACGCGAGGAGGATCGCCAGGCGCAAGCCGTTGCCGAGCATGCGAGCCGCCATCAGTCGTCGGTCCTGAAGAGCCCGGTGCGGGTGACGATCAACACCGCCCCGACCAGTCCGATCGCGAGCAGGTCGACGGCGATCGCCGCGGCGGCGTTGAAGTCGGCGTAGCGAAACGCGAGCTGGTAGGCGAGCTGGTTCGCCGACCAGGTGTCGGGGACGAGGCCGAAGCTTGCATGCTGCACGATCTCCGGCTCGACGAAGAGCTGCGTTCCCGTCGCGAACGAGAGGATCAGCATGTACGCGATCCACTTCCGGATCAGCGGCAATTTCAGTCGTAGGGCGATCTGAAGGGAGCTCGCGCCGTCGATACGGGCGGCCTCCTCGAGATCCGGCGGGATCGTGTTGAGCGCGCCGTACATGACCACGATCCACCCGCCGGCGCCCGTCCAGAACGCGATCATCGCGAAGATATAGGGGAGGTTCCCGGGCGCGATCGACTGCGCGAAGATGTCTGCTCCGAGCACGTGCTGCAGGAAGAAGGACCCGGGGCTGACGGTGGGATCGAGCATGAAGAGCCAGACGAGCACCGCCGCCGAGCCCGCGAGAGCGCCAGGCAGGTAGTAGAGCAACCGGTACGTCGACGAGGCGCGGCTCGCACGACCGTGGAGGAGCAGCGCCAGCACGACGACGAAGACCATGAGCGCGGCGAGCCACACGGTCGTGTACAGGAGGACGTGCTTGAAAGCCGGGACGAAGCGAAAGTCGTGGTAGGTCCGGACGAAGTTGTCAAAGCCGACCCAGCCACCGCCGACATCCGTAAAGGCGAGGTCGAGTGCGTAGATGGTCGGTGCAACGCCGAACGCGATCAGGAGCGGCAGGTACGGCAGGACGAACGGCAGTCCGCGCGGAATACGGGGGCCGCGCAGTCGCGCGACCCCCGTGTACTCCGACGTGCTCGTGGCGGATGCGCTCACGCCCTCACTTTCGGACGACCTTGTATCCCGCCGCCTGCGCGTTCTGGGCGAGGCCGTCACCGAGCCCCGGCAGCAGGTCGCTGAGTGACTTCCCGGCGACGAGCTGTGTGACGACGGAGTTCGACCAGACAGGCTGGTCCGGATAGGTGACCATGCTCCAACCCTTCCAGACGAGGCTCGCCGCAGCCTTCATCGCCGG
>JBKPLV010000062.1:0-1421 GCA_046731795.1 Actinomycetota bacterium
ACCACTCCGCGGGAGCGATCGCCACGTTCGTGGGCACCACGCGGGCCTACTCGCGGGGCCGCGACGTGCTCCACCTCGAGTACGAGGCCTACGAGGGCATGGCCGAGCGGGTCATGGCCGATCTCGCCGCCGAGCTCGCCAGCCGGCACGATCTGTGCAAGGTGGCCATCCACCACCGGGTCGGGCGGGTCGACATCGGCGGCACGAGCGTCGTCATCGCGGTGTCGGCGCCACACCGTGCGGCTGCTCTCACGGCCTGCGCCGAGGCGATCGAGGAGCTGAAGGTCTCCGTCCCGCTGTGGAAGAAAGAGACCTACGTAGGCGGCGAGGAATGGATCGGGCAAGGCTCATGACGTCCACCGAGCACGAGCCGCGCGAGGCGCCGGAGGCCCCCTCGTTCCCGAGCGCCGACCCGGCGCACGATGGCGACCGCGGGTACGAGCCGATCCGGCCGCGCTCCGGGATCCGCGAGCTCATCCGCAAGATCACCGCTCCGCTCGTCGGCCTCGGGCTTCTGCTCGTGAAGTTCGGCGGCTTCCTCCTCAAGTTCAAGGTGTTCACGACGGGTGCGTCCATGCTCGTCTCGATCGCGGCGTACGCGTGGATCTGGGGCGTGCCCTTCGCGATCGGGTTCGTGCTCCTGATCTTCGTGCACGAGCTCGGACACGTCATCGAGCTCCGGCGCCAGGGCGTGAAGGCGAGCGCTCCGCTCTTCATCCCGTTTCTCGGCGCCGTGATCGGGATGCGCGAGCTGCCCGACGACGCCTGGAAGGAGGCGAAGGTCGCGCTCGCAGGCCCGATACTCGGTTCGGTCGGCGCCGCGGCGTTCTGGGTCGCCGGCGAGGCGACGGGCTCGGACCTGCTCGTCGCGCTCGCCTTCGTCGGCTTCTTCCTCAACCTCTTCAATCTCATCCCGATCGTGCCGCTCGACGGCGGTCGCGCCGCAGGGGCCTTGCATCCCGCGCTCTGGTTCGTCGGGTTGCTGATGATGGTCGGCCTCGTCGTCGTGCGGCCGAACCCGCTCCTGCTGATCATCGTGATCCTCGGCGCCATGGACCTGTGGAACCGCTGGCGCGCCCGAGGTGACGACACCGAGTACTACCGGTTGACGGTTGCGCAGCGGGCGAGCGTCGCTGTCGTGTACCTCGGCCTCGTCGCCGCGCTGGGCGTGGCGATGTCCGTGACGCACGTCGAGCGCACGTTCTGATGGCCAACCGCGCGGGGCTTCCACGCCGGATCTTCCGGAAGAGCGCCGAGCCGCTCGCCACCGACGTCTCCCTGATCGCCTCCGAGTTCCTCGCCGGTTTCCAAGCCGTGGAGAAGATCGATCGGCCGGCGGTCTCGATCTTCGGGTCGGCACGCATCGCCGAGGGAACCCCGACCTACGAGAGAGCGCGCTCCACCGGCCGCGCGTTCGCCGA
>JBKPLV010000063.1:0-7883 GCA_046731795.1 Actinomycetota bacterium
ACCGTCACCGCCTCGCTCATGGTCGCGGTCTATGCGATCGTGAACGGAAACGAGGTCGGCTGGGGGACCGTGCGGACGCTCGGGCTCCTCGCGGTGTCGGCTGTGCTCCTGGGTGGCTTCCTGCTCATCGAGTCGCGGGTCGCGGAGCCACTGATGCCCCTGCGCCTGTTCCGCCTTCGGAACCTCTCGGTCTCGAGCATCACCGGCGTGCTCTGGGCGGCCGCCATGTTCGCCTGGTTCTTCCTGTCCGCCCTCTACATGCAGCTCGTCCTGGGCTACAGCCCCCTCCAGGTCGGTCTCGCGTTCCTGCCTGGCAACCTGATCATGGCGGTCTTCTCGCTCGGGTTGTCGGCCAAGATCGTTATGCGGTTCGGGATCCGGGCGCCGATCGGCGTGGGCCTCGGCCTCGCGTCGCTCGGGCTCCTGCTCTTCGCGCGCGCACCGGTCGACGGGACGATCGCAGACGTGCTCCCGAGCATGGTTCTTCTCGGGATCGGCGCCGGCATGGCGTTCAA
This sequence comes from Actinomycetota bacterium, assembly GCA_046731795.1. Classification (GTDB taxonomy): domain Bacteria; phylum Actinomycetota; class Thermoleophilia; order Gaiellales; family Gaiellaceae; genus GMQP-bins7. The sequence goes on from JBKPLV010000063.1 coordinate 516, forward strand.
CCCCCTGCTGCTGGCGGCGATGGGCGACGTCCCGCAGGAGGAGGCCGGCCTCGCGTCTGGCGTGGTGAACACGGCCTTCATGATGGGTGGAGCACTGGGGCTCGCCGTGCTCGCCAGCCTCGCAGCTTCTCGCACGTCGTCTCTCGAGGACAGCGGGAGCAGCACGCTCGAGGCCCTCACTGGCGGCTACCACGCGGCCTTCCTCGGCGGCGCGCTGTGCGCGGCCGTGGCCGCAGCTCTCGGCGCGTTCGTCCTGCGACCCGCGCCCATGGCCGCGATGCACGCGGAGGCCGGGGAGGAGCCTGCGGTCGAGGCCGCCTGAGGCCTATCGCGCAGAGCTGTCGACCTTCACGCGATCCAGACGCTGGGAGAGGAGTGACATGGACTACAAGCTCGAGCTGGTGGCAATCCCGGTCTCGGACGTCGACCGTGCCAAGGAGTTCTACGTCGAGCGAGCCGGCTTCAATGCCGACCACGATCACACGGTCAGTGAGGACTTGCGCTTCGTGCAGCTGACGCCGCCGGGATCGGCCTGCTCGATCGCGCTCGGTGTGGGTGTGACGGACGCGTCGCCGGGATCGGTGCGCGGCATGCAGATGGTCGTCACGGATATCGAGGCCGCGCACAGGGAGCTCGGCGAGCGCGGCGTCGAGGTCAGCGACATCCAGGACGTCCCGTGGGGCTCCTTCGTCTTCTTCGAGGACCCGGACGGCAATCGCTGGGCCGTCCAGCAGATTCAGCCGCGTGCCGGTCGAGTCGAGGGTGGCTGAGCTCAAGCTCGAGCTCGTGTTGGTCCCCGTGTCCGACGTGGACCGGGCGAAGGCGTTCTACGCCGAGCAGGTCGGCTTCGCACTCGACGTCGACCATCAGCCGAACGAGGAGTTCCGGGTCGTCCAGATGACGCCTCCCGGATCCGCCTGCTCGATCACCATCGGCACCGGGATCACGTCTGCCGAGCCCGGCTCGTACCGGGGAACGCATCTCGTCGTCGAGGACATCGAGGCGGCTCGCGCCGAGCTCGTGGCGCGCGGTGTCGCGGTGGGCGCGATCCGGCACATGACGCCGGAGGGCTGGGCGGACGGCGTCGATCCGGACCACGCCGACTACAACTCGTTCGCAGACTTCGCCGACCCGGACGGCAACACCTGGGTGCTGCAGGAGGTGCGCCGCGGGAAGCCGGCCGGGTGACCGCCGAGCCGCTGAAGCTCAGTCGGGGAGGAGCGGCATCGAGATCCCCGCGTCGCGGCCGACGAGCACCGCGCGCATGATCGCCTTCGAGCCGTAGCGATCGCGCACGTCGTCGAGAGCCGCGTCGAGCGCGATCGGCCGCCAGTCGTCGCAGAGGCTCAGCTGGATGCGGTCGGCCTGCTCGAGGTTGGTGAGCGAGATTCCGACCAGCGTCAGCCCGCGCCGTTCGATCAGTGGCCGCGCATCCGCGAGCAACCGGCGTGAGGCGTCGAGAATCGTCGCTGACTGATCGGTCAATCGCGACATGGTGAGCGAGCGAGTCGCCCGCGAGAAATCGTCGAAGCGGAGCCGGAGAACCACGGTACGGCAAAGTCTGCGCCCCGTGCGGAGACGGCGCGCGACCCGGTCGACGATGGCGATGACTGATGAGTCAATCGACTCCCACGACGAGTAGCGCCGCGCGCGCTGTGAGCCGATGGAGCCTCGGCGCCGGCCAGTGCGTACGGGGCGCGGATCGCGGTTGTGCGCGAGCGCATGCAGGTGTCGCCCCGACGCCCGCCCGAGGAGGTGCACGAGCAACTCCTCCTCCAGTGCGGCGACCTGCCCCACGGTGTGGACTCCGCGATCGTGGAGCTTCGTCGCTGTCACCCGCCCGACCCCCCACAGCCGCTCGACGGGGAGCGGGTGCAGGAACTCGCGCTCGCCCTCCGGCGGCACGCTGAGCAGGCCGTTCGGCTTCGCGACCCCGCTCGCGACCTTAGCGAGGAATTTCGTCCGCGCGATCCCGACGGTGATGGGCAGGCCGACCTCGTCGAGCACCCGTCGGCGAAGTCGCTCGGCGATCTCGCTGGGCGATCCCGCGAGCCGCTGCATGCCGCGAACGTCGAGGAACGCCTCGTCGATGGAGATCCCCTCGACGAGCGGCGTCGTGTCTTCGAAGAGCTCGAACACCGCCTTGCTCGCCTCGGAGTACGCGGTCATGCGCGGCGGTACGACGAGCGCCTGCGGGCACAGCCGCCGCGCCTGCCGGCCGCCCATCGCCGTGCGGATGCCGTACGCCTTCGCCTCGTAGCTCGCCGCCAGGACAACGCCGCCGCCGACGATCACCGGCCGGCCGCGCAGCCTCGGATCGTCCCGCTGTTCGACCGACGCGAAGAACGCATCGAGGTCGGCATGGAGGATGGTCGCGGTCGACACGAACATATGTTCGCACAGCCGCGCAACGCCTACCCGGGGAGCCAGCCCTCCTTGTAGGCCGTGTGCACGCGCGCGCCGAACCGCTCTCGAACCGCCGCATAGGCCTCGTCGGGCACCGTCGTGTCCTCATCGACGCTCGCGCCGTGGCTCCGCGCGACCTCGTCGACCGTGTATCCACCCCAGCCCGGGCCGTCCTGGTGCTCGCGTGCGCCGACCGCGACGCACACGCACCCGTCCGTGCCGGCACCGATGATCGTGTGCTTCGTGTCCGGCGGGCAGTGCACGAAGTCCCACTGTCGCAGCGTCCGCTCCTCTCCCTCCACGACGAGGATCGCCTCACCGTGCACGACGAGGAAGTCCTCCTGATCGGCCTCCCAGTGGTACATCGCCATGGCCTCGCCGGGCGCCAAGCGAGAGATGTTGACGCCGAGCTGTGTCCAGTTCTGCTCGCCCTCGAAGTCGCAGAACCCGCCGCGTCCCTCGACGTACCACCAGCGCGCATCGCGCGCGTTCAGCACGAACCACCCGTCGCCGGACGGGATGAGCCCGTGCTCGGTCTTCTCGAGCGGCGCCTCGGGAACCACCTCGCCAGCCTGCCGGATCCGGCCTCGTCGCGCAAACGAGTAGCGTCGCCGCATGTCGTTGCAGCTCGACCTCGACTCGCTCGCGGCGGAGTCCTCGTTCTCGGGTGGCGTGCGCGTCGACCGCGGCGACGACGTCGTGATCGACTGCGCGTATGGCCTCGCCCATCGGGGCATCGGCCTTCCGAACACCGTCGATACCCGGTTCGCGATTGCCAGCGGCGCCAAGGGCCTGACGGCACTTACCGTGGTCAGCCTCGTCGAGGACGGCACGCTCGATCTGGACACCCGTGCCCGTGCGCTCCTGGACAGCGACCTCCCGCTCGTTGGCGACGACGTCACCGTGGAGCATCTGCTCGCGCACCGCTCGGGAATCGGGGACTACGTCGACGAGGATGCGCCCGGGAAGGTGACGGACTACGTCCTGCCGGTTCCGGTGCACCGGCTGACGACGACCGAGGACTACCTCGTCGTACTGGACGGCCACCCGCCGAAGTTCACGCCGAGCGAGCGATTCTCGTATTGCAACGGTGGCTACGTCCTGCTCGCGCTGCTGGCGGAGCGCGCGAGCGGCGCGCCCTTCCACGACCTCGTGGCCGAGCGAGTCTGCGAGCCCGCAGGAATGGTGGACACGGCGTTTCTCCGCAGCGACGAGCTACCCGCGCGGACGGCCGTCGGCTATCTCGCAGCGGACGGTCTTCGCTCGAATGTGCTGCACCTCCCGGTACGTGGCAGCGGAGACGGCGGCATCTACTCGACCGCTGCCGACGTGCGCAGGCTCTGGCAGGCGTTCTTCGCCGGCCGGGTCGTCTCTGACGAATGGGTCCGAGAGATGACCCGCGCTCGTAGCGACGCGCCCGAGCACGGGCGGCGGTACGGGCTGGGCTTCTGGCTGCACCGGACCACCGGCACCGTGCTGCTCGAGGGCTACGACGCCGGTGTCTCGTTTCGGTCGCTGCACGATCCGTCGACGGACACGACCTGCACCGTGCTCTCGAACTGGACGGACGGAGCGTGGCCGATTGCACGTCGACTCGCCGAGCTCGTGGGCATCTAAGCCGTCGGCGGACGTACGATCGTCGCGTGGCCGAGCTGCCGTCCGGAACGGTGACCTTCGTCTTCACCGACATCGAGAACTCGACCTCGCACCTGAAGCGGCTCGGCGACGCCTACGCCGAGGTCCTGGGCGCTCACCGACGGATCGTTCGCGACACCTTCGGAGCGCACGAAGGGGTCGAGATCGATACGCAGGGGGACGCCTTCTTCTACGTCTTCAGGCGGGCGCGCGATGCGATCGCGGCGGCCGTCGAGGCGCAGCGCGAGCACGCAGCCGCGGAATGGCCAGGGGGGGATGCGATCCGCGTCCGCATGGGCCTGCACACCGGCGAGCCGGCAGTCCACGAGGAGGGCTACGTCGGCCTCGACGTCGTGCGGGCGGCGCGCATCTGCACGCTCGGCCGCGGCGGTCAGGTCCTCCTCTCCGAGACGACGCGAGCGCTTCTCGGGTCCGGGCTTCCGACCGGCGTCTCGGTCTTCCCTCTCGGCCAGCGCCATCTCCGCGGGATCGACGAGCCGGAGCGCGTCTTCGAGGTCGCGATCGACGGGCTTCCGCACGACGAGGCAGAGGCGCTCGAGGTCGTGCCCGAACATCCGCCCGCGCCTGCTGCGCCGCCGCGCGAGCCTGTGCCGGGCACCGGGCTCGACGACCTCGGGGCGCGCCTAGCGGCGGACATCCAGGATCGGGTACAGCGTGCTCTCGGAAGTCGGACGCCCCAGCGCAGCGGCGAGTCGTCCGCCGTGGACGACATCGCGGCGCGCATGGCGTCGATGGGCGACGAGATCGACGCGCGGATCCGGGACGCGCTCGCGCGAAGGGGCATCGCCGACGACTAGACCCGGCCACGGGCGGACCACGCCCGCGCCTCGATCACGAAGGGCGGCTCGGGGAGGCGTGCTCGGCAGCGCTCCCGCAGCTCCTCTCGCCGCTCGACGTCGAGGCCGGCCACGTACGCGCCCGCAGGACCGACGCCGAGCGTGTACGGCTCCCACCACTCGTCGAAGCTCTCGTGCTCGACCGCGACGGTCAGCGCCGTCTCTTCGACGTCTCGGATGCCGGCCGCCTCGAAGAGCGCGGTCAGGTTCCCTTCGCGCGCCCCGGCGAGACTCGACTCGTCGCGAGCATTCGGATCGAGCTCGAGAACGACGGCCCAGTACAGGCTGAGTGGTCCGCGGCCCGTCCCGTGGTCCCAGACCGAGGCCGCGACGACGCCGTCCTCGCGCGTAACGCGAGCCATCTCGCGGAGACCCGCGACCGGATCACGCATGAAGTGGACGACGAGCTGCGCGAGCGCCGCGTCGAAGCGCGCATCCGCGAACGGAAGCTGCTCGGCCGGGGCGAGGCGCACCGTCACGTCCGGGTGGCGCTCCTCCATCGCCGCGACGAACGGCTCCGACGGGTCGACGGCAGCAACCGCGGCAGGGCCCACGCGCGCGACGAGCTCGGCGGTGAGCGCTCCCGGCCCGCAGCCCACGTCGACCACGGTCTGGCCGTCGGACACGCCGGCGAAGTCGGCAAAGAGGGGCGCGAGCGGCGACGAGTAGCGGCCCATGAAGCGGTCGTACGCGTCGGCGGCGACGGCGAAGCTCATCGGCTCCGGACTCTACGCTGACACCGTGTCGTCGAAGAGCTGTGCCCTGCTCGTGTTGCTCCTGCTCGGTGTGCTGCCCGGTGCGAGCGCTCGCGGCGCGGTCTCCGAGCTCCCGCTCGACCAGCAGGTCGGCCAGCTCGTCGTCTTGAGCTTCCGCGGCACCGAGGCGCCTGCGTACGTGCAGGAGGCGCTGCGCGAGCGGCACGCGGCGGGCGTCATCCTCTTCGGCGGCAACGTCGCCTTTCCCGCGCAGCTCCGGACGCTGACGAGGACGCTGCGCGCGACCGGTGGCCGGCCGCTGGTCGCGGTCGATCAGGAAGGCGGGCTGATCCGCCGGATTCCGTGGGTCGGCCCTGTCGCTTCGCAGCACGAGCAGCTGGCCGCGGGGGCGGCCCGCTCGGACGCGGCAGCGGCAGCTCACGCGCTTCGCGCGCTCGGGATCACCGTGTCGCTGGCGCCGGTCGCCGACGTGCCCTCCGTGCGGAATGCGGCGATCGCGAGTCGCGCCTACTCGACCGATCCGGCTTCGGTGAGCGAATCGGTCGCGGCCGCGATCCGGGGCTGGCGGGCCGGCGGCGTGGCCCCGACCGTCAAGCACTTCCCGGGGATCGGCGGCGCTTCGCGGAACACGGACGCCGCGGTCGTGACGATCCGGCGCTCGCAGACGAGGCTCGATCGCGTCGACCTGGCGCCGTTCCGTGCCGCGATCGGAGCGGGCGTGCCGCTCGTGATGGTCGGCCATGCGCGCTACCCGGCGCTCGATCCGTCACACGTCGCCTCGCAGTCGCCGGCGATCGTGCGGGACCTGCTTCGAGGGCAGCTCGGCTTTCGCGGCGCGGTGGTCACCGATGGACTGGAGGCGCAGGCGTCACTCTCGACCGGGCCGATCACGTTGGCCGCCGAGCGTGCCGTGCGCGCGGGCGTCGATCTCGTCCTTCTCACCGATCGACGCTCGTACCAGCCGGTGTACGACCACCTGCGCGCGCGAGCGCGGCAGGACCCGGCATTCGCGGCGCGCGTCCGGGACGCGGCGGCACGCGTGTGGCGCCTGAAGACCGAGCCGTAACGAAACAGCGACGAAGCCGCGCCGAATCGCGAAAGGACACTGTTCGCGCCGGCGCGGGCGAGGTACCAGGGAGGACGTCACACGTCCCTCTCGCGATCGGAGCTGCCCATGCATCGAGTTCGACTCGCCCTTGCCCTTCTCTTCGCCGGCGCGCTGCTAGTCGCGCCGACGGCACGCAGCGCCTCGTCCGACATGGTCGTCAGCCAGGTCTACGGCGGCGGCGGTAACAGCGGCGCGACGTTCACGAACGACTTCGTCGAGCTGTTCAACCGTGGGTCGACCGCCGTCGACCTGAGCACTTGGTCGATCCAATACGCGTCGGCCTCAGGCACGAGCTGGCAGGTCACGCCGCTTTCCGGATCGGTTCAGCCGGGCCGCTACTACCTGGTCGGCCTCGCTTCCGCCGCCGCCGTCGGTGCTCCGCTTCCCACTCCTGACGCGACCGGCACGACGAACCTCGCAAACTCGGGCGGCAAGGTGGCCGTCGTGCGCAACGCGACTGCGCTATCGTGCGGCGCCGCGGCCGGGAGCTGTTCTGCCGACTCGAACGTCGCGGATCTCATCGGCTACGGCTCGGCGACGGACTACGAGGGCTCCGGTGCTGCGACCGGCCTGAGCAATACGACCGCTGATCTGCGGGCCGGCGACGGCTGCACCGACACGGATGTCAACGAGAGCGACTTCGCGG
>JBKPLV010000064.1:0-1966 GCA_046731795.1 Actinomycetota bacterium
GTGTCGCCGACGTCCACGAACGCAGGCGCGCCTGGATTCGGCGCGCGGTAGAAAACGCCGACCATGGGAGACTCGACGCGCGTCAGCCCGTCGGCCGACGGAGCGGCGACGCCTGCCTCGTCGGCAACCCCCGTCTCCACCGCCGACGCGACCGGCATCGCCATCGTGCCCACCGGCTCGTCGGCGCGGCGGACCGACACGCGCATGCCCGCGTCCTCGATCTCGATCTCGCCGACCCCGGACTCCTGCACGATCTTCACGAGCTCGCGGATGCGCTCGCCGCGCTCCGCCTCGACGCCCTCCGCGATGAGGGCGGAGTCGCGCGAGTGACGAGCGCGGATGACCTTCAAGAGCTCCTCCGCATCGGAGCCGAACATGGCGATGAGGACGAGCTCTTCCTCGCTCGCCGCGAGCCCCTCCGCCTGCTCGCGGACGTCCTCGGTGGTCACAGGCTCCTCGACCAGCTCTCCCCGCGGCGCGAGCAGCTCGACCGCGCGCTCGACGGTCGCGTCGATCGGCTCCGGCGTGACGCCGTAGCCGCCCTGGACGAGCTCGCGAAACTCGTCGATCACCGAGCCGTAGCGGCGGGCCTCGAGCACGTGGAGGAGCGCCTGCGAGGCGAGGATCTGGCCGATCGGTGCGGCCAGCGGCGGCCAGCCCGCCTCGGCTCGAACCTTCCCGACCTCCTCGAGCACCTCGAGCAGCCGATCGGCGGCGGCATGTGCGCGGAGGTGGACCTCGAGAGCCGCGACGAGGCCCGCGGGAAGGTCGTACTCGGCCGCCCGCACCGCAATCCGAGGCGCGACGGGCGCGACCGGCTCGTCGCCTATCCACTCGTCGATCACGTCCGCCGCCTCCCAGAGCTTGGCGACGTCGATCCCGGGCGCGTGGCCGAGACCCTGCAACGACTCGGCCACCGACTCTCCCGACACGCGATGGAGGGTCAACGCGAGGGGATAGACCGTCGTCGCGACGAGGTCGGCGCCGGCGTCCACCGCCGCAAGCGCCGATGCCAGGCCGACCCCGGCCGAGCCCTGGACGTAGAAGCCGACCGGAAGCGCGCTCGCCTCCCTGATACGCCCCACGAGATCCTGGGCGCGGTGCGGGACGAGCGCGCCCGTGGGGTCGTTCACGAGGATGCGCGTCGCGCCGAGCTCCGGCAGCTTGCGCGCCTCCTCGACGAGCGCGTCCGTCTCCGCCGTGCGGCCCGGGCTGTACACGAGCCCTGCGTGGAACGCGCCGCCGGCGCTCGTGATCGCCGCGCCCGCCTCACGCAGGTTCGAGACGTCGTTCAGCGGGTCGTGCAGCCGGAAGACGTCGATGCCGTTGTCGGCTGCACACGAGACGAAGCGGCCGACGATGTCACCGCTGACAGGTCGCGAGCCGACGAGGAAGCGTCCCCGGAGCGCGATCCCGAGCGGCGTCGACACCCGCCCTTTGATCGCGCGGATTCGCTCCCAGGGGCTCTCGACCTTGCGCCGAACGGTGGCGTCGAACACGCCGCCGCCCGAGACCTCGAGGCAGGAGAAGCCCGCTCCGTCGAGGATTTCGGCGACGCGGAGCACCTCGGCCGTCGGCAGCCTCCCCGCGAGCGGCTCCTGCGAGAGCAGGCGAATCGTGGTGTCGACGAGCTTGGGCACGGACCGTCGGGGACCTTAGCGACGGTCTCGCATCAGCGTTCGTGAACGGCCCGTCTAGGCTCGGGAGATGTAGCGGCCCTCGCGCGGGTCGACCTTGATCCGCTCGCCGGTGTCGACGAACAGCGGCACCTGCACGATGGCGCCGGTCTCGAGGGTCGCGGGCTTCGTCACGTTCGTAACGGTGTCGCCGCGGACGGCGGGCTCCGTCTGCGCGACGGCCAGCTCCACGGACGCGGGGAGCTGGATCCCGGACGGCTTGCCGTTCACGGCGAGCATCTGCACGGTGCTGGACGGAGGCAGGTATGCGAGCTCGTCGGCGACCTCGG
>JBKPLV010000065.1:0-3486 GCA_046731795.1 Actinomycetota bacterium
TCCGTGCCGCGTCGCGCTCCTCCGCCTCCTCGCTCTTCTCGCGCTCCTCCGGCGGCAGGCGCCAGGGCAGCTCGGGCGGCCGCTGCCCGAGCAACCACTCGTGCAGCGCGACCGTCGAGCGGCAGTCCTCCTCGTTGTATGCACGGATACCCTCGAGCAGCTCGCCCTCCTGCGCCTCGAGCCACTGCTCGAACAGGACGATCGATTCGTCGCCGGCCGCGACGGCCGCCCTGCGGGCGAAGCCGTACAGCTTCTCGATCTCCTTGATCGAATAGCTCGTGACGCCGGCCCGCAGCGCCTGCTTGACGACGCGGTAGAGGTCGACGAGCAGCTCTTGGCGGAGCCAGTCGTCGATCTCGCGCTCGCGCGTCGAGTGCTCGCCCATGAGGCGCTTCAGCGCCGTCTCCTCGTAGGGCGCGTAGTGGTAGACGTGCAGATCGGGGTGCACGCGGCGGCGGGCCTCGACCCAGTCGACGAAGCGCTCGAACGCCGCCTTCTCGCCGGCGCGGTCGAGACCCCATACGCCCTCGTAGCGCAGCTCGCCGCCCTCGCGGTAGCACCAGCCGAAGAGGTACTCGAGCCCGCGGGCCGGCTCGAAGAAGGGGTGGCCCTCGAGGTCGAGCCAGACGTCGCCCTCGGACGGCGGCGGAAGTAGCCGGAAGCCGCGGTCCTCCTCGTCGGGGAGGAGCTCGACGCGCCGCTCGCCCGTCCGCGCGAAGTGGAGCTGGAGCGCCGCTTGGCTGCGGAGTCGCTCGAACGTCTCCGGCCGGATGCGCGCGACCTCGGTGGCCGACGTTTCCGCGAGCGCCGTGAGCGTGGGGATGCCGGCGCGCGCGAGGCGCTCCGCATGCAGCCGCCCGAGACCGGCGACGATGACCGGGTTGTCCTCCGCGACCCGCTGCTCCTGGCAGAGGTGGCGGAAGTCGCAGATCGTGCAGTGGTAGACGGGCCACGGCCAGGTCTCGGGCGCCGGCTCGGCCGAGATCGCCGCCAGCAGCCGCTCCCTGCTCCGGCGGAAGAAGGCGATGTAGTCGGCCGTCCGCAGCGTCTCCCGCTCGCCGGACCCGAGCTCGACGTGGATGTGCTCGGGCAGCCGCCCCTGGATCCGCCCGAGCTGCTCCGCGTAGAAGCAGAGCTGGATGACGTGGAGCGGCCTCGCGGTGCGGGCGAGCTTCGTGTCCACGGGCTCGTACGTCCCGTCGGGCAGGCGCACGAGGAAGTCCGCGAACCCGCGCCACCTGCCGTCCGTGAGGTAGGCCTGGTAGACGACGTCCGCCGTGGCGGTGCGGATGGCGTCCTCGGTGGCGCGGCGCGCCTGTGCGTCGTCGAAGTCCTCGTCGTCGAGCGTGAGCATGTGCGCGACGGTGAGGCCGGACGCCTCGAGCTGCGCGAGGTGGGTGGCCTCGTGCTCGTTCCCCTTCGCCATGATGATCCGCCCGTACGGGTCGTCGAGGACGGGCCGCGTGAGCTCCCCGCGCACGACGCGGAGCTCGAGCTGCGTCAGGTGCGCGCAGGCAAGGTGGTTCGCGAGGTCGGAGGGGGAGAGGAGCAGCGTGCCGTCGTCCGCTAGGCGCATGAAATGAAGTATTCGTGGACAGGTACCGCCCGAGCCGCCGGAGTCTGAGGCTTCGTCCGCACTGCAGGCTGATCCGGGCTCACCTCGTGATTCAAGGTAGAGCCCGGGATCAGCAGTTCAGGCGGCCCGCTGGTAGATCTGGACCTGGATCCCGGCGTCGCCGATCGGCTTCGTCTCGGCGAGCTTCAGCTTCAGCCGGTCGATCCCCTCAGGAAAGAGGCGCTTGCCGCGGCCGAGGATGGTCGGGTAGACCATGAGCCGCAGCTCGTCGACGAGATCCGCGCCGAGCAGTGACCCGACGAGCTGGCCGCTCCCGGCGACGAGGATGATCCCGTCCGTCTCGTCCCTGAGCTTCGCAACCTCCTCGATCCCGGGGAGCACGGTCGTGTTCTCCCACTCGGGCTCGGCCAGCGTCGTCGACACGACGTACTTCGGGTCCGAGTTGAGCTTGTCTGCGAACGGATCCTTGGCGGACGGCCAGTGCTTGACGAACTCGTCGTAGGTGCGCCGGCCGAGGAGCTGGGCCTGGGAGGCCATCAGCTCGTCGAACTTGAACTTGTTGAAGTCGTCGCCGCCGTCGTACTCGAACGTCCAGCCGCCGTGCTCGTAGCTCTCGGCTCCGCCCGGATCCTCGAAGACGCCGTCGACCGACACGAACTCCGTCACCACGATCCGTCCCATCTTCTTCCTCCTTCAGCTCGTCAGTGGAGATAGGACGGGAGTGCCCCGTCGAACTCATCGCGAAGAGTGCGGCTACGGCCGGAGCTCGACGAACCCGGCGGCGGCGAAGTTGCCGTCGAAGGCGAGCGCCTCGCGGATCCGGAGCTTGCGCATGAGGGCGAAGCTCGTCGCGTCGACGAAGGAGTAGGGGCGCTCGTCGTGGACGCGCAGCCATGCCCAGGCCTCGTCCTCGACGGTCTCGTCGATTCGCTCGACGACGACATTCCGAGCAGCCGCTACGCGGTCGTGCCAGCGCACGGCGACCTCGTGGTCTGCGCGTCGGCGGAGGAATGTCCATGTCTCAGCGGCGACCTGCGACGAGGTTACGAGGGGTCCCCGTGTGTGTGCCTCTTCGAGCCGAACCGCGTCGCCGTGCCTCCGATCTCGCTCCAGCCGCTGCGCGATCCAGAACGAGCTATCGACGAAGATCACTTGTCGGCCTCGAGCGGGCCGTACAGGTATTCGTCGATGTCATCGACGGGTTCGATGTCCGGGAACTCGCGGGAGAGCTCGCCAATCCACCTGAGATCGTTCTCCGAAGAGGAGCCGTCGGGGAGCCATCGCTCGACGCACTCCCGGATGAGAGCGCTCTTCGAGATGCGCCGCGCCGCTGCCTCCCGCCCGAGGCGGTCGTCCAGCTCAGGGTCGATGACGACCTGGATCCGTCGCATCCGTGCCATGGTTACACACCATAGCTCACGAGTGTGTAACAGTCACTCAGGGCATCGTCGGCTGCGGCGGTGGGGCCGGCATCGACGAGTAGGTGGGAGGGTTTCGGCGCCGCATCGTCCGCTGCCACATGATGCGGACGGGGCGGGTGAGGTCGAGGTCGACCAGAGCGGATCCGAGCGCCGACACGCCGGCGCAGCTCGGCGTCTGCACTCCGCGCGGCAACGAGCGACGCGCGACGTTGCGCGAGAAGCAGTTGTCCTTCCCCGAGCCCAACGCCAGCGCGAGGTCGGCCCGTCCGCTTCCGGACGCGACGTTCCGCGTGACCTGGTTCCCACGCGGACGCCATGGCGGACCCGGCTCCGGCGTGCCTGGGTCGAATACGACGAAACGCGCAGTCGGGAAGACCGCGATCCCGTACCGCTCGCTGCGGGTCACGCGGTTGCGCGTGATCGTGTTCGCGTTGCCTCCGGCGACCGCGATCCCGATCCCGATGAAGCCCGCGAGCGGTGTCCGGATCG
>JBKPLV010000066.1:0-1026 GCA_046731795.1 Actinomycetota bacterium
GTGCGGGATCGACTCGTAGTAGCCGAGCTCGATCCGCTTGGGGTCGATGAGGATCATCCGCACGTCGTCCGGGGTCGCCCGCAGGAGCGTCGAGGTGAGGATCGTGTTGATGCAGCCCGACTTGCCCGAGCCGGTGGTCCCCGCGATGAGGAGGTGCGGCATCCGCGCGAGGTCGGTCCAGACCGCGTTGCCGGAGATGTCCTTGCCGAGCCAGACCGCGAGCGGGCTCGCGCTGGCGGGGAGGTCGCCGAAGATGTCTCCCAGCGTGACGAGCTTGGGTGACAGGTTCGGCACCTCGACGCCCACCGCCTGCTTGCCCGGAATCGGGGCGAGAATGCGGATCTCGGTGGTGGCGAGCGCGTAGGAGAGGTCGTCCTTGAGCCCGGCGACCTTGGACACCTTCGTCCCGGGAGCGAGCTGCAGCTCGTAGCGCGTCACGCGCGGCCCGGAGATCTGGCCGCTCACCGTCGCCTCGACGCCGAACTCGGAGAGCGTGCGCACGAGCAGGTCGGCCGTCTTCGCGCTCGTGTCGCTCTTCGTCGCCGCGCTTGCCGGTGACGGACGAAGCAGGCCACGGTCCGGCAAGCGGTACTCGGAGTGCTCCGACGACGTCTCGAAGACCGACTCGACGCTTGCGAGGTCGGGGTCCGGCTCGTCCTCGACGAGGAGCGGCGCCTCCTGTGACTCCGCGGTCGCGCCGACGACGTCCGGGTATGCCTCGGCTCCGTCCAGGAGGCGGTGCTGTGAGGCAGCTGCGGGGGTTGCGACGTGCTCGAGGCTCTCGGCGTCGTCCTGCGTCACGGTCTCGCTCGAGGGCCACTCGAACGCCCTGCGCGCTCCCGAGCCCGCACGCTTCACGGCGTGGCCGGTACGCCGGAGGATGGCGCCGGTCGACGCGCCTGTGACGAGGAGGAGGCCGGCGACGAGGAGCGCGCCCCCGATGATCGCCGCTCCCGTCTGGCCGACCAGGGCGGCGAGGGTGCCGCCGATCGCGAGACCGAGGAAGCCGCCCGAGTCCTTGCCGAG
>JBKPLV010000067.1:0-2426 GCA_046731795.1 Actinomycetota bacterium
GTACGCCCATCCGTCAAGCCCATGTGCGAGCGCTGCCGCGTCATCAAGCGGCACGGTCGCACGATCGTCATCTGCTCCAACCCCCGTCACAAGCAAAGGCAGGGCTAACCACGTGGCACGCATCGCCGGAGTCAACCTCCCCACCCAGAAGCGGCTCGAGATCGGGCTGACGTACATCTACGGGATCGGGAAGTCGACCTCTCAGAGGATCATCCGCGAGCTCGAGCTCGACCCGGAGCAGAAGGTGCGCGACCTCACCGACGACGAGGTCACGAAGCTCCGCAACTACATCGACGGCGAGGTCGAAGTCGAAGGTGACCTGCGCCGCGACCGCGCACAGGCGATCAAGCGCCTGACGGAGATCGGCGCGTACCGTGGCATTCGCCACCGTCGCGGCCTTCCCGTAAACGGCCAGCGCACGAAGACGAACGCCCGTACGCGCAAGGGCCCGAAGAAGACCGTCGGTCGCGGCAAGAAGGCGAAGTAGCGCATGGCTCCTCCCCGCAGATCCGCGGCCCGCGGCCGCACCCGTCGCAAGGTCCGGAAGAACATCGCCATCGGCCAGGCGCACATCAAGACCTCGTTCAACAACACGATCGTCACGCTCACCGACGGCGAGGGCAACGTCATCGTCTGGGAGTCCGCCGGCTCGGCCGGGTTCAAGGGCTCGCGCAAGTCGACGCCGTTCGCCGCGCAGGTGACCGCCGACAACGCGGCGCGGAAGGGTATGGAGCACGGCCTGCAGAAGGTCGAGGTCTTCGTGAAGGGGCCCGGCTCGGGACGCGAGACGGCGATCCGCTCGCTGCAGGCTGCCGGACTCGAGATCCTCGGAGTGAAGGACGTGACGCCGCAGGCGCACAACGGCGTCCGCCAGCGCAAGCGGAGGCGTGTCTGATGGCCCGCGACCTCGGCCCGAAGTGCCGCATCTGTCGCCGCGAGGGCATCAAGCTCTTCCTGAAAGGCGAGCGCTGCCTCACCGAGAAGTGCGCGGTCGAGCGCCGCAGCTATCCGCCGGGTGAGCACGGCCGCGGGCGCATCAAGCAGAGCGAGTACCTGCTCCAGCTGCGCGAGAAGCAGAAGGCGCGCCGCTACTACGGGCTTCTCGAGAAGCAGTTCCACACGACCTACGAGAAGGCCACTCGCGGGCACGGCTCACCGGGCGAGAACCTCCTCCGCATGCTCGAGACTCGCCTCGACAACGTCGTCTACCGGCTCGGGTTCGCCGGCTCGCGCGCGCAGTCGCGCCAGCTCGTGCGGCACGGGCACTTCCAGGTCAACGGCCGCAGGGTCAACATCCCGAGCTACGGCGTCCGCCCCAACGACGTCATCTCGCTGAAGCAGGGCAGCCCGGTCGAGCAGCTCGTTCGCGACGCGACCGACCTCACCGCCTCGGTGGCGCCCTGGCTCCAGGCCGATCACGACGGCCTCACGGGGACCGTGCTCAAGTGGCCCGAGCGAGACGAGATCGACGCCCCGGTGCAGGAATCGCTCATCGTCGAGCTCTACTCGAAGTAACCCTCGCTGAACTAGCACCACCGAAGGAAAGGAATCACGTGGCAGTTCGAACCAGCCTGATGGAATTCCAGGTCCCGAAGATCGTCCACGAGGACGTCGACGACCACCGCGGCGTCTTCGCGATCGAGCCGCTCGATCGCGGCTTCGGTCACACGTTCGGAAACTCGCTGCGCCGCGTACTGCTGTCCTCGCTCGAGGGCGCGGCGGTGACGGCGGTGAAGATCGAGGGCGTCGCCCACGAGTTCACGACGCTCCCGGGCGTGCGCGAGGACGTCACGGACGTCATCCTCAACCTCAAGAGCCTCATCGTCCGCCTGCACGGCGCATCGCCCGAGATCGAGGTGTACATCGCGAAGAAGGGCGCCGGCGTCGTCACCGCAGCGGACATCGAGGCGCCTGCCGACCTCGAGATCCTCAACCCCGAGCTCGAGATCGCGCACGTCTCCGACAAGGGCAAGCTCGAGATGACCCTTACCATCGGCCGCGGCCGCGGCTACGTCCCAGCCGAGCTCAACCGCGGGCCGGAGACGACGATCGGAGTCATCCCGATCGACTCCATCTTCTCACCGGTGCGGCGGGTCGCGTACGAGGTCGAGGCCGCGCGTGTCGGGCAGCGCACCGACTACGACAAGCTCCTCCTCGACGTCTCGACCGACGGCTCGATCGAGCCGCGCGACGCGATCGGCCAGGCCGCCGAGATCCTCATCCGGCAGCTCGCCATCTTCACCGACCTCGACGCGATCGAGGGCTTCGGCGAGTCGGCTCCCGAGACCGTCGCCGAGGCGCCGGTCATGCACGGGATGGAGAACTTCCCGATCGAGGAGCTCGAGCTCGGCGTCCGCTCCTACAACTGCCTCAAGCGCGTGGGCATCGAGACGATCGGCGATCTCACGTCGAAGTCCGAGAACGAG
>JBKPLV010000068.1:0-6672 GCA_046731795.1 Actinomycetota bacterium
CTCGCCTTGCGGCGATCCCTGCAGGCCGCATCATCCGAAATTCGGCGGCCCGATGCAAGTAAGAACTCAGTCAGGCTTGCCGGCCATCGCCCAGACGGCCACGAGCGCGGCAGCGAGGACAATCCAGGCGATGACCATCGCGGCCTTGAGCAGCCCCACGCCGCCGCCACTCCGCGTGCGCCGCACTCCGATGCCGCCGAGGATGAGCGCGATGAGTGTGAGCAGCGCGCCTGCGTCGGCCACGATGAACCCGATCCCGATCCAGGTCGGATCGCCCCCTGGCAGGTCTTCCCAGCCTTCCTTCGAGTAGATCCACTGCGCGCCGATGCGCATCACGATGTAGCCAGGGAAAGCGACGAAGAGCAGCGACCAGTAGCCGAGCCGCAGCGAGCGAACGTCGCCGCGCGCATACGTGATGAGGCTCGCACCGGCGAGCAGGCCGCCGACGAGGATCATCGCTCCGAAGACGTGGAGGAAGAGCGGGAAGTTCCAGTCGGTGGGCCGGTGTGCGGCGAGGAGGCTCGTCATGCAAACGGTTTCCAGATCATGTCGATGAGCAGGAGAAGCAGGGCGGCGCTCGCGATCGCGTGCAGCCGCACGCCCTGCGCAGTCCGGTTCAGCGCGAGGAGCTCGGCGTTCGGCGCTGTCTGTCCCGCGGCGTCGAGCTCTTTCGCCTTGTCCATGCCCTTCTGGTACTCCTTGCCGGTCCGTCCGCCGACGCCTCCGGCGATCGCCCAGAGCACGAGGGCGGCGATGATCCAGAAGTTCCAGATGCGGTAGCCGCCGACCGAGAAGGTCAGCCAGAGGCCGAAGACGATCGTCCCGACAGCCCCGATCGCGGTGGCGATCATCCCGATCTTGACCACCGGCTCGCGTCGGATGTTCCCGTCGGGCGTGTCGGTCCGCCGGGCGGCATAGATGAGAACCCAGAAGAGGACCATGCCCGCGACGTACGCGAACGCGCTCAAGAGGTGCAGCACGAGGATCCAGTCGTCGAAGCTCAAGGTCGCCCGATCCTATTCCACTCGGGCAACTGACTCAAGCGCGACAATGCGTCGCTTGGACGCAACCGCCCGCCACCTCAGGCTCCTGACCGAGACGATCGCGGCCGTCAACTCGTCGCTCGACCTCCAGGAGGTGCTCGAGCTCGTCGCGAGCAAGGTGGCGGACGCGCTCGGGACGGATGCGTGCTTCGTCTACCTCTACGACGAGCGCTCGGACGAGCTCGTCCTGCGGGCGACCCACGGAACGCGCGTGGAGGAGCTGACGCGAACGCCGCGGATGCGGCCTGGTGAGGGGATCACGGGCGTGGCTGCCGCCGACCGGGCGCCGGTCATGCTCTCCGAGCAGGCGCACCTCGACCCGCGTTTCAAGGAGTTCCCGAACCTCCCCGAGGACGAGTACGAGTCCATCCTCGCCGTGCCGATCGTGGCGCGCGAGACGCTCGAGGGCGCGCTCAACGTGCGAACGCGCGAGCCGCGCACGTTCACCGAGGGCGAGATCGACCTGCTCGTGGCGATCGCCTCGCAGGTCGCGCAGACGATCGAGCACGCGAAGCTGTACGAGCGCGCGCAGCGCCGCGTCGCCGAGCTCGAGGCGCTCGCGCGCATCTCCGAGGCCGTGTCGGAGTCGCTGTACCTCGAGGAGTCGCTGGAGGCGATCGTGAAGACGACGATGGAGTCGCTGCACGCGTCGGGGGCGGCACTCGTTCTCGAGGACGGGAAGATCGCGTGGCCGGAGGGCCGACCCGGCGCCTATGCCGTCCGCCTGCCACTCCGATGGAAGCGGCGTCAGATCGGCGAGCTCGTCTGCGATCGCGACGTGCCCTTCTCCGCGGACGACGAGGCGCTGCTCGAGGCCATCGCGCACCACGCGGCCGTCGCCCTGGAGCACGGGCGCGCGGTCATGCGCGGTGTGCTCGCTCAGGAGATCCACCACCGTGTGAAGAACAACCTGCAGTCGGTTGCGTCGCTCCTCCGGCTTCAGGCGCGCGCCGAGACCGTCGACGCCCGCAAGTCACTGAACGATTCCGTCAACCGCATCCTCGCGATCGCCGCGGTGCACGAGGTGCTCACCGAGCACCGCGAGGACGACGTCGACCTGCGAGAGCTCGTCGATCGCCTGCGCGCGATGCTCGTACAGGGGCTGGTGGCGGGGAAGGACGTCTCCGCGCAGCTCGAGGACGTGTCGCTCGCCGGACAGCGCGCGACGGCGCTCGCGCTCGTCTTCACAGAGCTTTTCCAGAACGCCCTCGAGCACGGCGGGGAGCACGTCGCGATCGCTCTGTCGAGGCGCGACGGCGAGGTCATGCTCACGATCGCCGACGACGGCCCGGGGTTCGACGGCGAGGGAGACGGGACCGGGCTCTCGATCGTGCGTGCGCTCGTACGCGACGAGCTGCAGGGCGAGCTCGCCCTCGAGAACGCCGGCGGCTTCCGCGCAGAGGTCGTGTTTCCCGCATGACACGCGTGTTGGTGGCCGAGGACGAGACGCTGATCCGGCTCGACCTCAAAGGGCTGCTCGAGTCCGCCGGCTTCGAGGTCTGCGCGGAGGCGCGCGACGGCGAGGAGGCGGTGGAGCTCGCGCGTGCCACCGAGCCCGACGTCGCGTTGCTGGACGTGAAGATGCCGCGGCTCGACGGGATCGAGGCAGCGCGCAGGATCCTCGATGAGCGCCCGATTCCCATCGTGATGGTGACCGCGTACGGCGAGCGCGAGCTCGTCGCGCGGGCGGTCGAGGCCGGCGTCTTCGGGTACCTCGTGAAGCCGTTTCGCGAGACCGACCTGCTTCCCGCAATCGCCACCGCGACGGCTCGGCACGACGAGCTCGCCGCCCTGCGTGAAGAGGCCGACTCCCTGGCCGAGGCGCTCGCGGCGCGAAAGGCGATCGAACGGGCGAAGGGGATTCTCATGCAGCGCGAGGGGCTCTCCGAGAGCGAGGCATTCGCACGGCTGCGCAAGGCCAGTCAGATCTCGGGCCGGCCGCTGAAGGTGGTCGCCGAGGCGCTGATCGCCACGCTCGGCGAGCCGTCTCCCTGACGCAGCGTTCGGCGGTTCGGCGTTCTCGAAACCGGGTACG
The DNA here is from genome assembly GCA_046731795.1 of Actinomycetota bacterium. Classification (GTDB taxonomy): domain Bacteria; phylum Actinomycetota; class Thermoleophilia; order Gaiellales; family Gaiellaceae; genus GMQP-bins7. The sequence continues at coordinate 3,079 of JBKPLV010000068.1, forward strand.
TCCGCTCTGACAGGAGGTGATGCCGTGGCCACCGCCACCAAGCCCGAGAGCGGCACGAAGGACAAGAACTACGACCTGATCGCCGTGACCCAGCTCTGTATGGAGCACGTCTGGCGACTCGACCAGTACGCGCAGGACGCCGAGCGAGAAGGCGACGACGCGCTCGCCGCGCTTTTCCGGCGGATGCAGGAGCACAGCCGCAAGGGAGCCGAGGAGTCCAAGCGCATGTTGCGGGAACGCCTCGCCGAGAAGGCGTAGCCTCGGCACGGCGGCACTAGGTCGCGAGCAGCCGCTCCTCCTCGTGCCGGCGGTACAGCCGGCGGGCGAGCCAGACAGCCACGCCGACGAGTGCGAAGGGCGCGACGACGATGAGGATGCCGAGGGCGATGACGCCCTCCCACGCGAGGACGTTCAGGGCCTCGTCGATCGTCCGATTTATCCGTGAGCCGGGTGCGGCGACGCCCGAGTCAGGGGTCACGATCGCCAGCTGGATCGAGGACATGCGCGCCTCGGCCTTCGTTGCCGCGATCCCCGAACGCGTGGCGCGAAGCTCGCTGCGGAGGTTGCGGCGCCGCGCCTCGAGCGCCGCAGTCGTCTCGGCGTCGAGATCCTCCGTCTCGAGCCGCGCCGTGATGCGCGTGATCTGCACGACGAGCGAGGCGCGACTGCGCTGCAGCTGGTCGAGCTGCTCCTGCAAGTCGTCGACCGTGACCTGCTGCGCGACGATCCGGCCGAGCCCCGAGAGGCCGGCGATCGCGTCCTGAACCTTGGCGACCGGAACGCGCACCGTCAGCGACGCGTTGCCCTGCTCCCCCGTCGTTACGGACGACGAGACGACGTAGCCGCCCAGCGTGCGGGTGAGGTCGAGCGCGTCCTGGGCGGCACGGGAGACCGCGTCCGAGTCCTTCACCTCGACCGTGAGCGTCGCGCTCACGCGCTGCGCGCGTGGGGCTGCGGCGTCGGCGGCACCATACGCGGGCGCGGGCGCGTTGGCTAACCGAGTCGGGGTCGGTGCATTCTCGCCACTGACCGTTGGGCGCTCCGGACGCGTCAGCCCGACGACACCGGCGGTGACGATGGCGAGCGCTGCCGCGGCCGGCACCGCGATGAGCGGGCCTCGTCGGAGCGGGAAGCGCCAGCGGGCACGCTGCGCACGCGCCGGGCGCTCGGCGGCGAGCTCGCGGATGCGAGCACGCAGCTCCGCGGGCGTGGAGGGACGCGACGCCCGCAGCTCGTGAATCAGGTCAGGCGACGACGTCATGGTCTCTCATCCTCTCTTCGAGCTTCGCCAGGGCGCGGCTGAGCCGGGTGGACACGGCCGTCGGTGTGATCCCGAGCAGGCGGGCAGCTTCATCGCCGTCGAGATCGAGAACGATGCGCAGCGCGACGACCTCGCGCTCGCCTGCGGAGAGGGCCTGCAAGCTCTCCGCGAGCTCAGGCGAGAAGCCCTCGCCGAACGAGCGCTCGTCCGGAACGCGGGGATCCGCAGCGTCGGCACGTTCCTCGCGCTTGCGCCTTCGGGAATCGGCCCGGAACCAGTCGAGCGCTGTCGAGCGGGCGATCGCGAGGAGCCAGGCTCGCGCGGAGCCGCGGGTGGGATCGAACCGGCGCCACTTCCTGAGCGCGGTCTCGAACGTCTCTCCGGTGAGGTCTTCGGCGACGGCCCAGTTCTTCGTCAGGTACAGCAGGTACCCGTAGACGTCGTCGAGGAGCTCCTCGGCGATCGCGGCGAACGACGGGGCCGTTTCGCCGAGCCTACGAGGAGCGTCGATCGTTACTGCATGCACGACCTGTGTACGTCGCCGGATGCCGCTCACGTCACGGAGTACGCGCCTCCGCGAAGAGCACCTCCCAGCGCTCCAGGAGCGTGACGAGCTCGTCGCGCGCAGCTCGGTGCGCGCCGAGGACGTCCATGTTCGTCCAGTCGTCCGCGAGCGTCCGCTCCAGCTCGGCGATGCGCGCCTCAACGGCGGCGATCTGCGCTTCCAGGACCTCGAGCTCGTTCGGCGACCGCTTCGCGGGACGCGGGCGCATCGGCTTCGGCGCCTGCTCCACCTTCGGCGTCTGCACCGGTGCGCCGGCCGCCTCACGCTCGCGCTCCAGATCGGCCCAGCCGCCGTCGTACGAGCGCAGCTCCCGCTCCTCGATCGCGACGATCCGGTCCGGCACGGCGTCGAGGAGCGCCCGGTCGTGCGAGACGAGCAGGATCGTTCCCGGGAAGGCCTCGAGCGCGGCCTCGAGCGCCTCGCGTGACTCGACGTCGAGGTGGTTCGTCGGCTCGTCGAGCACGAGGAAGTTCGCGCCCGACGCGACGAGGAGCGCGAGCGCCAGGCGCCGCCGCTCGCCGCCCGAGAGCGCCGTGACCGGGCGCTCGTGCGTCTCCCAGCCGGAGAAGAGGAAGCGTCCGAGCAGCGACTGGGCACGCGGACGCGACAACCCGGTAGCGGCCGCAGTCGCGTCGAGCACCGAGCCCCGCTCCGGAAGCTCGATCGTGTGCTGCGAAAAGTAGCCGGGCACGACGCCGTGCCCGAGCGTGATGCGGCCGCCGTCGAGCGGATGCCCGTCGAGGATGGCCGCGAGCAGCGTCGTCTTGCCCGAGCCGTTGGGACCGACGAGGCCGACCTTCTCGCCGCGCTCGATCGCCATCGCCGCGCCGTCGAGGAGCTGCTTGTCGCCGGCGGAGAGCGAGACGCCCTCGACCTCCACGACGACCCGCCCGCTGCGCGGCGGATCGAGGAAGTCGAAGCCGAGCGTGCGCTTGCGCTTCGTCAGTGACTCGACCTCGCGCCGGGCCTCGGCGCGCTCCTTCTCGAGCCGCGCGATCTGCGTGAGCTTCGCCTGAGCCTGCTTCGCCTTCGACTTCTTGTAGCGGAACCGCTCCACGAAGCGCTCGAGGCGGGTGATGTCGACCGAGACGCGGTCGGCGGTCCTCCCGGCTGCGCCCGCGCGCGCCGCCTTCTCCGTCCGCCATTCGTGCCACGGCCCGGAGAAGTAGTGGGCCCCGCCGGGAGCGAGCTCGAGCACCGAGGTCGTCACCGCCTCGAGGAACCAGCGGTCGTGCGCGACGAGGATGACGGCGGCGTCGATCGTCTCGAGCTCGCGCTCGAGCCACTCGAGGTTCTGTACGTCGAGGTGGTTCGTCGGCTCGTCCAGCAGGAGCAGGTCGGGGCTGCCCGCCAGCGCTCGTGCGAGGGAGGCGCGCGTCAGCTCGCCGCCGGAGAAGGTCCCGAGCGGCCGGTCGAGATCGTCGTCCGCGAACCCGAGGCCACGGACGGACGCGGCTGCGCGATCGCGCCACGCCCAGCCGCCCGCGTGCTCGAGCCGGGCCTGGGCGTCGGCGTACCGACGCAGCGTGAGGTCGTCGTGGGCACCGCCTGCCATCGCCGCCTCGAGCCGGCGAAGCTCCTCCTCGACCTCGAGGAGGTCACGCGCGCCAGAGAGCGCGTACTCGCGGAGCGTGATGTCGAACTCGAGCGGCGGTCGCTGGTCGTGCAGCGCGACGCGGGCCCCCTTCGCGAAGGCGAGCTTGCCCCCCTGGATCGAGGTCTCGCCGGCGATCGCGCGCAGGAGCGTCGTCTTTCCGGCGCCGTTGGC
>JBKPLV010000069.1:0-3611 GCA_046731795.1 Actinomycetota bacterium
AGCGGTAATCCCAGTTGCGGACGCCGCCGAGCGCCTCCGGCAGCGACGTCGTCGGCGCGGCGACGACGCCGCCCGTCGGCGCGTACGTGAGCGCCTTGAGCGTGAGCACGGAGCGGTGGATGTCGTCGTGCCAGCGGCCACCGTGCGTACAGCGCTCCGCCCATTCCTCCCAGTACTCGACCGTGTCTTGCAACGCCGCCTCGGGGTCGACGGCGTCCGGGCGCGACTCGTGCGAGGGGAACCACGTGAGCACGAAGGGAACGCGGTCTCCCTTGGAGACCGTGAACGACGCAAAGGTGCGGAAGTCGCGTCCCTCGAGCTCGACGGGCGTCCGTAGGAAGACCGCATCGGGGCCCGCGATTCCGACGAGCGCGTCGTCGACGCTTCGCACCCACGGGACGACCGACCCGTAGTCGAAGCGGAGCGCGAGCTCCATGCACATCTCCACCCGTCCGCTGACGCCCTCGACGATCCGCACGACGTCCGGCGTGGTCTCCCGCGGCGGCATGAAGTCGATGAGGCGAGCCGACCCTTCGGACGTCTCGAACGTCGTCTCGAGGATGAGCGTGTCGTCGGTGTAGCGCCGGGTCGGAGGCTGGAACGTGCCAACCGGCTGAATCGTCCAGTGGCCGTTCTCGGCGTCACCCAGCAGCGCCGCGAAGCAGGCGCCCGAGTCGAAGCGGGGGAAGCAGAGCCAGTCGATGGCGCCGTCCCGGCTCACGAGCGCCGCGGTCTGGAGGTCGCCGATCAGCCCGTAGTCCTCGATCCGGCGCATCAGCCGTCCTCCTCGAGGAATGCCGCGAGGCGCCCGAACCGCTTGCGTGCCGATCGGTCGAACTCGACCCGGTACTCGTCCGCCGTCTCGGCAGCGAGGGTCGCCGCGTAGGTCTCGCGAATCTCGTACAGCGCCTCGCCGATCGCGTCCACTACGAGTTGATACTCGCCGTACCGCTCCTCGGACTCCTCCGCGCTCGCGTGCGACCAGGCTGCGTTCGCCTCGGCTGCGCTGTCTAGCAGCTCCGTGTCGGCCTCGAACAGATCGAGCTGGCGCTCGACGAGCTCGCGGAAGCGATGCCGGCGGAAGATCACACGAGCTCTCGGTAGAGGTCGAGGTGGGCGGCGGCCGAGGCGTCCCAGGTGAGCTCGTCGCGAGCGCGCTCGGCGCCGCGGCGCGCGGCCGCCAGGGCGTCGGGGTCGCGGAGGAGGCGCTCGAGCGCCGTCGACATCGCCGCAACGTCGCCGGGCGGCACGACCGCGCCTGCGCCGAAGCGGCCGACCACCTCGCCGAGCCCGCCGACGTCGTAGACGATCGCCGGAACGCCTGCCCCGAGGACCTGCAGCAGCGCGCCCGACAGGTCGATCTCGGCGCGGTACGGGAAGAGCCCGACGGTCGACTCGGAGAGCGCACGACGGAGGTCGGAGTCGGGGAGGTAGCCGAGCCGCCACTCAGCCCGCTCGCCGGCCGTGCGCTGCAGCCCGTCGAGCGGGATGCGCGGGTCGCCGACGACCAGGAGCCGCGCATCGTCGACGCCGAGAACCGCCTCGACAGCGTCCTCGGTCCCCTTGTACGGCCGGATCAGGCCGAGGCAGAGAGCCGTCCGCCCGTCGTCTCGCCGGTCCACCTCGGAGCGGAAGACGGGGTGCCCGATGACCCTCAGCTTGTCCTCTGGGATCCCGAACGCGGCGAGCTGGGCTTTCCCGCGCTCGGAGTGGACGACGATCCGCGCGACGCGTTCGAAGAGTGAGCGCCACAGCGCGGTCTTCGACAGCGTGCGTCGCGGGATGATGTCGTGTGCGGTGAGCACGGCCGCGCTGCGCGGACGGAAGAGCCAGCGGTCGAGCTCGGGCGCGCCGAGCCACTGGATGTGCAGCACATCCGGCTTCGCGAGCGCGAGTCGCGCCATGCCGAACGGATGCTCGACCGCCTTGAGCGCCAGGCGCAGCCGCGCCCCGCCCATCCGTGACGACACCGGGTAGAACCACTCGGCAGCCTCGTATCCGTCTGGCGCCGCGACGTCGCCGAAGCGGAAGCGCGACGTGACGAGCTCGACGTCGACACCACGGCGGGCGAGCGCGGCCGCCAGCGCGCGATCGTACGGCGGCGTGTACGCGGGCGGGTCGGCGATGACGACGCGCATCGGGCGCGAACGTTAGACGCGGTGTCGGCAGAATCCGGCCCGTGACGTTCGAAGAGGCGCGCGCCCAGTTTCCCGTTCTCGAGCGGTACGCGTACCTCCAGGCCGGAAGCGTGGGGCCGCTCGCACGCGGGACGCTCGTTGCCATGCGCAACGCCCAGGATCGGGCGCTCACCGAGGGTCGTGGCTCGCACGCGCAGTTCATGCGGCTTCTGGACGATCGCGAGGAGCTTCGCGCGGAGCTCGCGGCGTTCGTCGGTGTCAGTCCCGACACGGTCGCGATCACCGCGTCGACGACGGACGGCTGCAACATCGTGCTCGCGGGCCTCGCGCTGGGAGCGTCAGACGAGGTGATTACGACCACGGACGAGCACTTCGGCCTGCTCGGCCCGCTCCACATGTCCGGCGCGAAGGTCGTCGTCGTCCAACCGGAAGCCGAGAGGATCGTTGCTGCGGTCACGGAGCGGACACGCCTGATCGCGGTCTCCCACGTCCTCTGGACGACCGGCGCTGTGCTCCCCGTGCACGAGCTGAAGGCGACCACCGGCCTGCCGCTCCTCGTCGACGGCGCCCAGTCCGTGGGTGTGATGCCGGTCGACGCGGCGGGACTCGACTACTACACGATCTCCGGCCAGAAGTGGCTGTGCGGACCGGAGGGAACGGGGGCGCTGGTCGTCGCCGATCCCGGGTCGCTTGCGGTGGCGCGTCCCAGCTACCTCTCCCAACGGGCGTACGAGTCCGACGGGGACTTCGAGGCGAAGGAGGGTGCGGCGCGGTTCGATCCGAACGTCACGCCGACGGCCGCCGTCGCTGGGCTTCGCGAGGCGCTCCGGTCGATGCCGCCGTGGGCGTTCGAGCGCGCGCGGGACACGGCCGAGCGCTTCCGCGCTCGGCTCACGGAGGCGGGCTGCGACGTCGTCGTGCCCGAGGAGCGGGGAACGCTCGTCTCGTGGCGCGTGCCGGCCGACGAGTCTGAGGGCGTCGTCGCCCGGCTCGCCGAGGCAGGCGTCATCGTGCGCGACCTCCCGGGCCGCGGCCTCGTGCGGGCATCGGTCGGCTGGTGGACGAGCGACGAGGATCTCGAGCGCCTCGTCGCCGCCCTGTGAGCCGCAGCCGAAATTGAGGTGACACGTTGTAACTTGGCTGCGTCCGCGCCCTCTCGGGGGCAAGGCCGGGCTCGTGACGAGTTGTAACTTGCGCTGAGATGTGCTTCGACCTCGACTCGTCGCCGCCGATCCCACCGATCTCGGGGGCGGCGGTGTCGCACGACGACCTCGTCCTCGAGGCGGCCGACGGGAACAGCTTCGCGGCGTTCGTCGCGACGTCCGAGGACGAGGCGCGCGTCGGCGTCGTGATCCTGCCCGACGTCCGCGGCCTCTACCGCTTCTACGAGGAGCTCGCGCTGCGCTTCGCCGAGCGCGGCTACCCGGCCATCGCGTTCGACTTCTTCGGGCGAACCGCCGGTGTCGCGAAGCG
>JBKPLV010000070.1:0-2983 GCA_046731795.1 Actinomycetota bacterium
ATCGGCCTCCTCGTCGTCGAGGCCATCGACCAGCGCGACTATCCCGTGCTGCAGGCCGCGTTCCTGCTCCTGACCTTCTCGGTGATCCTCTTCAACCTCGTCGCCGACCTCCTCTACTTCAAGCTCGATCCGCGGGTCACGGAATGAGTCCTGTTCAAACCGGCGCACCGCCCGTCGAGGAGGCGCCGCCTCCGACCCGCTCCCTCAACTGGCGTGCCGTCCTCGCGCCCGTCCTGCGCAACAAGTCGGCGCTCGTCGCGGTCGGCATCCTCGCGTTCTTCGTCTTCCTGGCGCTCTTCGGCGATCTCCTCATCGCGGATGACCCGAAGCAAAAGGTCGGCGAGGTCTTCGAGCCGCCGAGCCGCGAGTTCTGGCTCGGCACGGACGGCGGCGGCGCGAGCATGGTCGACCTGCTCATCGCCGGATCGCGGGTCTCGCTTCTCATCGGGTTCTGCGCGGCCGCGATCTCGGCGCTCATCGGCGGCACCGTGGGGATCCTCTCCGGCTTCTTCGGCGGGAGGACAGACACCGTGCTGATGCGGACGACCGACTACTTCCTCGTGATCCCGGACGTCCCGCTGATCATCGTCATCGCCGCGCTCTTCGGCCGCAGCACGTGGAACATCATCGTGATCATCGGGATCATCTACTGGACGTTCACGGCGCGCCTCCTGCGCGCGCAGACGAAGAGCGTCCGCGAGCGGGTCTACGTGCAGCGCGCGAGGGCGCTGGGCGCAGGCAACCCGCGGCTCATCGTGAGGCACGTCCTGCCGCAGGTGACGCCGCTCCTCGTCGCCAACACGGTTCTCCTCATCGCCTACGCGATCTTCGCCGAGACCTTCATCACCTTCCTCGGGCTCGGCGACCCGGCGACGATCTCGTGGGGAAGCCTCATCGAGAACGCCTTCAAGGACGACGCGATCATCAACGAGGCGTGGTGGGCGATCGTCCCGCCGGGGGTCTGCGTGATGCTCGTCGTCCTCGCCTGCACGATCATCGGGCAGACGATGGAGGACGCGCTCAACCCGCGTCTCCGTACCGGCCATCTCTCCGTGCGCCGCTTCCGCGTGCTGCGTCCGAGCGAGCAGCAGGAGTCGTGAGCGCGCTGCTCGACGTCCAGGATCTCCACGTCTGGTTCGACCTGCCGAACGGACGCCAGCTGCACGCGGTCCAGGGAGTCTCCTTCGGCGTCGAGCAGGGCATGCGGCTCGGGATGGTGGGCGAATCCGGCTGCGGGAAGACGACGACCATCCTCGCCCTGATGGGGCTGCTCCCGCCGACCGCCAGCGTCTCCGGACGTGTCCTCCTGGACGGCGTCGACCTGCTCGAGCGCGGGGAGGAGACGGTGTCTCGCTACCGCTGGAAGGACATCGCGATGGTCTTCCAGGGTGCAATGAACGCGTTCGACCCGGTCAAGCGCATCGGCGACCAGATCGCGGAGCCGATGGAGCTCCACGGCGTCGCCAGTGGACGCGAGGCCGCTGGCCGGGTACGCGGTCTCCTGGAGACCGTCGGGATCTCTCCCGGGCGGGCCAAGAGCTACCCGCACGAGCTCTCCGGAGGCATGCGCCAGCGGGCCGCGATCGCGATGGCGCTCGCGTGCTCGCCGCGCGTCTTGCTCGCGGACGAGCCCACGACCGCGCTCGACGTGATGGTGCAGGCACAGGTCCTCGACCTCCTGCGGCGCCTGTCCGACGAGCTCGGTCTCGCCCTCGTCTTCGTCACCCACGACCTGCCGATCGTGGCGCAGACGTGCACGCACGCCGCGGTGATGTACGCCGGCCGGATCGTCGAGCACGGGCCGACCGAGGCGCTGTACCACGAGACCCGCCACCCGTACACCCGGATGCTGTGGGCCGCGACGCCCGACCTCGACGCCGACGAGGAGGTCCTCTCGATCCCGGGCGTCCCACCGAGGCTCGACGCGGAGCTCGAGGGCTGCCCGTTCGCGCCGCGCTGCTACCTCGCCGCCACTCGCTGCACCACCGAGCGGCCGGAGCTCGAGCGGGTCGGCGAAGGGCACACGAGCGCCTGCCACTTCTCGAGCTCGGTCGAGGTGGCCGCGTGAGCGGCGACAACGGTCGCCCGCTGCTCGAGGTGGACGACCTCGTGGTGCGCTACCGGGTTGCCCGCGGGCTCAGCGGCACGATCCTACGTCGCCCGCAGCAGCACGTGCATGCCGTCTCGGGCGTCTCGCTTACGGTCGCGCGAGGCGAGATGGTCGCGCTGGTGGGGGAGTCCGGCTGCGGGAAGACGACGACCGCGCAGGCGATCCTGCGGCTCGTTCGCGCGGAGTCCGGGACCGTGTCGTTCGACGGCGTCGACGTCACGAGCCTTCCGTCGCGTGAGCTGCGGTCGCTCCGGCGCCGGATGCAGATCATCTATCAGGACCCGTACGAGTCGCTCGATCCGCGCTTCCGCGTGTCGGCGACCGTCGCCGAGCCTCTCGTGATCCACGGGCTTGCGACGCGCGGCGATCGCCGCGCGAGGGTGAACTACGCGCTCGAGCAGGTCGGGCTCGCACCCGCGGAGCTGTTCACCGACCGGTATCCGCACGAGCTGTCCGGCGGACAGCGTCAGCGCGTTGCGATCGCGGCGAGCCTCGTCCTCGGCCCCGACCTGCTCGTCGCGGACGAGCCCGTCTCGATGCTCGACGTCTCGGTGCGCGCCGGGATCCTCGCGATCCTCGACGAGCTGCGGAATCAAGGCCTCGCGGTGCTCATGATCACGCACGACCTCTCGACGGCGGCGCGCTTCGCCGATCGGATCTGCGTGATGTATCTCGGGCGGATCGTGGAGGAGGGCCCCGCGCGGCAGGTCATCGACAGTCCGCGGCATCCGTATACGAAGGCGCTCCTCTCCGTCGTGCCGCGCCGCGACCCACGTCACCGCTCGGAGGTCCAGGTGCTGCGGGGCGAGACCCCGAACCCGATCGAGATCCCGGCCGGCTGTCGCTTCCACCCGCGCTGCCCGATCGCCATCA
>JBKPLV010000071.1:0-9909 GCA_046731795.1 Actinomycetota bacterium
CGTCTACGGGCTCGAGCCCTTCGAGGTGGAGGTCGTGGTGCGCGCGCAGCTCGAGCTCGCTGAGCGGCTCGGCCCGTACGTGGCCGATACCTCGCTCCTCGTCGACCGCGCTCTCCGCGACGGGGAACATGTCCTCTTTGAGGGCGCGCAGGGCACGATGCTCGACCTCGACCACGGGACGTATCCGTTCGTGACCTCGTCGAGCCCGATTGCGGCCGGCGCCGCGGTCAGCTTCGGAATCGGGCCGAACCGGATCGAGGAGGTGCTGGGTGTGTCGAAGGCGTACGTGACCCGCGTCGGCGAGGGCCCCTTCCCGAGCGAGATCGTCGGCCCCGACCACGAGCGCGTGCAGACGCTGGGTCAGGAGTTCGGCACAGTGACGGGTCGCGAGCGCCGATGCGGCTGGCTCGACCTCGTGGCGCTCCGCTTCGCGGTCCGCGTGAACGGGATCACGTCGCTCGCGGTGACGAAGCTCGACGTTCTCTCCGACTTCGCCGAGCTGCCGCTGTGTGTGCGCTACGCGCTGCCCGACGGCTCCGAGACCGAGGACTTTCCGGCGCACCAGAGCGACTTCCACCACTGCCGTCCGGTGTTCGAGGTGCTACCCGGGTGGGAGCAGCCGATCGACGACGAGCTTCCCGGCGCCGCGCGCGACTACGTGCGTTACGTGGAGGAGGCGCTCCGAGTTCCCGTGACGCTCGTCGGGACCGGGGCGGCGCGCGAGCGCGTGCTCACGCTCGGATGACCCGCCTGCTTGACGATGACGACCGGGCAGTCCGCGTGCTCGGCGACGCGGTCGGCCGTGGGCCGAGCAGATGGTCGCGGAGGAAGTGGTTGGCCCTTGTAGCCGAGGACGATCAGGTCTGCGTGAGCTTCGCGGGCGATGTGGACGATCAGCTCGGCGGCGTGCCCGAGGCCGGAGCTGGACGTCGAGCTCGACCCCGGCCGCGTTGGCTTACTCGCGGGTGTCGTCGAGCAGGCGCTCGAAGAACGCATCCTTCTCGCGCTTGACCTGTGCCGGTCGGTGCGCGAGGGGGCTCGATCTCCTTCTCGATCCCAGACGGCTCGTCGCGACGCTTCGCTCCTAGGGTCGGCGAGGACTGCCTACCCGGCTCCGTTCGTAGACTCCGGCGGTGCGCGTCCTCGTCGTCGGATCGGGGGGCCGCGAGCATGCGCTCGCGTGGAAACTCGCGCAGTCCCCTGCGCTCACGGAGCTGCACGCGGCGCCGGGGAACCCGGGCATCGCAGCCATCGCGGAATGCCATCCCATCCGCGCGGAGGACGCCGAGGGTGTGCTCGGGCTCGCCCGCTCGCTGGCGGTCGACCTCGTCGTGATCGGGCCCGAGGTTCCGCTCGTGCTTGGGGTTGCGGATGCGCTGCGCCGCTTCGGTTTCCTCGTCTTCGGCCCTGGCGCCGGCGCGGCCACGATCGAGGGCTCGAAGTCGTTCGCGAAGGACGTGATGGCGGCGGCGGGGGTCGCCACCGCGGCGCGCCTCCCGATCGCTCGCCCGCCCTGCGTGGTGAAGGCTGACGGGCTCGCCGCGGGGAAGGGCGTTCACGTCTGCCGGACACAGTCCGACGTGGACGAAGCGCTGCGGACGCTGCGCGCTGCCGCGGGCGAGATCGTCGTCGAGGAGCTCCTCGAGGGACCGGAGGTCTCCTTGTTCGCGATCTGCGACGGGCGGGACGCGGTTCCGTTCGCTTCGGCCCAGGACTTCAAGCGTGCATTCGACGGCGACGCGGGCCCGAATACGGGCGGGATGGGTGCGTGGGCGCCGGTGTTGGATGCCTCCGTGGCAGAGTCGCTCGTCGCGCAGGTGCATCGACCGGTCCTCGAGGAGCTGTCGCGGCGGGGCGCGCCCTTCGTGGGCCTGCTGTACGCGGGGCTGATGGTGACCGCAGACGGGCCGCGCGTGCTCGAGTTCAACTGCCGCTTCGGCGACCCGGAGGCACAGGCGATCGTGCCACTCGTCGAGGCCGATCTCCTGGAGGTTCTCGCAGCGGCGGCACGTGGTGATCTCGCCACCGAGCCGCTCACGGTCTCGCCGTCCTCGGCCGTGACCGTCGTGCTGGCTGCCGCCGACTACCCGGCGGAGGGCGATCGCGGCAGCGAGATCACGGGGGTCGCGGAGGCCGAGGCGGCGGGCGCCCTCGTGTTCCACGCCGGGACGGCGCTCCATGGAGAGCGGCTGGTGACGAACGGCGGGCGGATCCTGGCGGTGACGGGGATCGGGGCGACGGTGAGCGACGCGCGGACGGTCGCGTACGCCGCTGTCGACCGAATCGGGTTCGAGGGCATGCGGTTCCGCTCCGACATCGCGGCCGACGCTGCGGCCGGCGATCCGATGCGGATCGAGCTGCCGCCCCGAGCGTGACGCCGCGAAAATGGGGGGCCACCCCTTGCCTCCACCCACTTCGAGCCTAGCGAGGAAACTGTCACGCGTGGTTCACGGCTTCGTGCCCGTTCGTTGCCGATCGTCGACCGCAGGGGCGCCGACTAGACTTGCCCCAGTGATCGCCCGTTACTCCAGGCCTGCGATGACTCGGGTCTGGTCGGAGCAGGCGAAGCTCGAGAGTTGGCTGGCGGTCGAGCTTGCCGTCGTGGACGCGTGGGCGCAGGTCGGCACCGTCCCTGCCGACGCGGCCAGCGCCCTTCGTGATCGGGCGCGCGTTCCAACTCCCGAGCAGGTCGCCGAGCGCGAGCGGACGACGAACCACGACGTCGCGGCGTTCGTCGACGCGGTGGGGACCGGGCTCGGCGAGGAGGGCCGCTGGTTCCATTACGGCCTGACGTCGTCCGACGTTCTCGACACGGCACTCGCGCTGACCGTGCAGTCGGCGGGAGAGCTCGTCCTGGACGGCATCGACCGCGCGATCAGTGCCGTCGACGCGCGCGCGCAAGAGCATCGCACGACCGTCATGATCGGCCGGACGCACGGCGTGCATGCGGAGCCCACGACGTTCGGGCTAAAGCTCGTCGGCTGGGCATTTCAGCTCGAACGAGACCGTGAGCGCGTCGAGCACGCACTCTCGGGCATGCGCGTCGGCAAGCTGTCCGGCGCGGTCGGGACCTACGCGACGACGACGCCCGAGGTCGAGCGCCTCGCGTGCGAGGCGCTCGGACTCGAGCCGGCCCCGAGCTCGACCCAGATCCTGCAGCGAGACCGGCACGCGGAGGTCCTCGCAGCTTTGGCAGTCCTCGCCTCGTCGCTCGACCGCTTCGCCCTCGAGATCCGGCACCTCGCCCGGACGGAACTCCGGGAGGTCGAGGAGCCGTTCGCTCGGGGGCAGAAGGGCTCGTCGGCGATGCCGCACAAGCGGAATCCAATCGTCTCGGAGCGCATCTGCGGGCTCGCGCGGCTCGTTCGCGGATACGCGCTCGTGGGTCTCGAGAACGTCGCGCTGTGGCACGAGCGGGACATCTCCCATTCGTCGGCGGAGCGCGTGGTGCTGCCCGATTCGTTCCTCGCGATCGACTACATGCTCGATCGGTTCGCCTGGCTGCTCGACGGCCTGGTGGTGCGTCCGGAGCGCATGCGGGCCAACCTCGAGACCACGGGCGGGCTCTTCTTCAGCCAGCGCCTGCTACTCGGCCTCGTCGATTCCGGCCTCGCCCGCGACGTCGCCTACCGGATGGTGCAGCTGCACGCGATGCGTGCGTGGGACGAAGGCCTCGACTTCCGGCAGCTCGTGCGGGGCGACGCCGAGATCTCGTCACGGGTCGACCTCGACGAGGTCTTCGACCTCGGCGCGTACACGCGCCATGTCGATGCCGTCTTCGAGCGTCGTGCCCAGACTGCGCGCGAGGAGGCTCACGCGTGAGCGGCGGAATGCACGTTGCGAGCGGGAAGGTGCGCGAGCTCTATGCCGTCGACGACGAGACGATCCTGCTGGTCGCGAGCGACCGCATCTCCACCTTCGACGTCGTCCACCCGACGCCGATCCCCGACAAAGGACGTGTCCTGACCGGGCTCTCGGCGTTCTGGTTCGCGCGTACGCGGGAGATCGTCGCGAATCACCTGCTCGCGCTCGGCGAGGACGGGCGCTCGATGACCTGCCGACGGCTCGAGATGCTGCCGATCGAGTTCGTCGTTCGCGGGTACCTCGCGGGATCCGGCTGGAAGGACTACCGAGCCACCGGGACGGTCTGTGGACACGCGCTCCCCGAAGGGCTCGTCGAATCCGCCCGTCTTCCGGAGCCGATCGTCACGCCGGCGACGAAGGCCGCCGAGGGTCACGACGAGAACATCGACGAAGCGCAGGCGGCTGTGCTCTGCGGTGAGAGCCGCTACCAGGACGCGCGGGCTGCGGCGCTGGCGCTGTACGAGCACGGTGCCGCGCATGCCGAGGCACACGGGATCATCCTGGCGGACACGAAGTTCGAGCTCGGCATCGGACGCGACGGCGAGATCGTGCTGGGGGACGAGGCTATGACGCCTGACTCGTCGCGCTTCTGGGACGCCGCCGAGTACGCGCCAGGGGGCGCGCAACCGTCCTTCGACAAGCAGTTCGTGCGTGACTGGTGTGAGGAGTCGGGGTGGAACAAGGAACCGCCCGGCCCGGAGCTGCCGGAGTCGGTCGTCGAAGGAACGCGCGCTCGCTACGTCGAGGCGTTCGAGCGACTGACCGGAATGCCGTTCGCCGACTACCTCGCCGATCCGGAGGCCGTCCTGTGAAGGCGACGGTGCTCATTCGCCCGAAGGGCGGAATTCTCGATCCGCAGGGCGAGGCCGTCGGGCATTCACTCAAGAAGCTCGGGTTCGACGTCCGCGGTGCACGCGTGGGCAGGGTCGTCGACCTCGAGCTGGAGACGGACGACGTCGAGGCGGCGCGCGCCGAGATCCGAAAGATGTGCGAGGACCTGCTCGCAAACCCGCTCATCGAGAGCTTCGAGATCCAGGTGGACGGGTCGTGACGGACAGGCCACTCGTCGCAGTCGTCGTGTTCCCCGGATCGAACGACGACCGTGACGCCGCCTGGGCGCTCGGCTCCGTCGGCGCCGAGCCGGCGTTCGTCTGGCACGAGGAGCCATCTCTTCCCGAGCGGGCAGGCGCCGTCGTCCTCCCGGGAGGGTTCTCGTACGGCGACTACCTGCGAACGGGTGCGATCGCGAGCACCGCGCCGGTCATGGCCGCGGTCCGCGAGTTCGCGGCGGGCGGAGGCCCCGTCCTCGGCATCTGCAACGGCTTTCAGATCCTGTGCGAGGCGCGACTCCTCCCCGGCGTGCTGCGCCCGAACCGTCAGCTCGAGTTCGTCTGCCGCGACGCTGCGATGCACGTCGAGAGCACGAATAGCCCGTTCCTGCAGCGCTGCTGGGTGGGCCACGAGCTCGTCATCCCGGTCAAGCACGGTGAGGGCGCCTGGTATGCAGATGAGGGCACGTTCGTGCGGCTGGCGGCTCGGGGCCAGATCGTGCTCCGCTATCACGAGGACGTGAACGGGTCGCTCGGCAACGTGGCTGGCGTCGTGAACGAGACCGGCAACGTCATGGGGCTCATGCCTCACCCCGAGCATGCAGTCGACCCGCTTCTCGGTTCCGCCGACGGCGCGCTCCTGCTCGCGGCACTCGTCGATGCCGCGGTGGCACATCGCATCGCCGTTCCGGTCTGAGGCGACCTCGTTACGCTCGCGGCCGCGCTCCACGAGCCAGGAACACAAGCCCGGGCGCTCGCGCTCATACGCGAGCCGTTTCTCTCGGAGTCCTCGTGTCCCGGCAGCGCTACATCCCCAGCACCCCCTTGAGAACGGGCGCACGCTCGAGCGCCGCCCGCAGTCGCTCGAGATCGCGCGCCCGCATCGTGACGGGGCCTCGACGGGCGGACCCGTCGGTCGTGTACGCGAAGCGGACGAGACGCTCGCCGCCCGGTGCTTCGAGCAGCTGGACGACGACCGAGAAGCGTCGCTCGCCGGCGCGTTGGGGGACCGCCGCCTCCTCCAGGAGCGTTGCCGTACCCCACGGAGTGGCCGCGGTCGACGGCTTGGGAGGTCGTTTCGCCGACGTGCTCGCCATGTCGCGAGCGTAGGCGAGAAGGGATCACGCATGGGACACGCCTTCGTGCCAAGGCGGTCGCGACTTATCCTCGGCGCGTGCACGACGTCGTCATCGTCGGCGCGGGTGCGGCCGGCTGTGTCCTCGCCTCACGCCTGACCGAGGATCCGAGCGTCTCCGTCCTCCTGCTCGAGGCGGGTCCTCGCGTTCGCAAGCTCGAGGTGAAGATCCCGGCGGCGTTCTCGCGCCTGTACCGGACGAACGTCGACTGGGGCGACGCGACGGTGCCGCAGGCGTCCCTCGACGGACGAGAGATCGTCTTTCCGCGCGGGCGCATGCTCGGCGGATCGGCCTCGATGAACGCGATGATGGTGCTCCGCGGCCACCGCGCGGACTACGAGGCCTGGGCCGCGGCGGGCTGCGTCGGCTGGGGATGGGCCGACGTCGAGCCGATCTTCGTCCGCAGCGCCGAGCGCGCGTTTCCGCTTGCGGAGCTGCCCGAGCGGCACGTCCTGGCGGAGGCGTTCGTCCACGCCGCCCAGGCGGCCGGGATTCCGTACACCGACGACCTCAACGCCGAGAGCAACGAGGGCGTCGGCTTCGTGCCGGTCTCGCAGCGCCGCGGCCGGCGCTTCAGCGTCGTCGACGGCTACCTCGCCCCCGCGCGCAGGCGCCCGAACCTGACGGTGGTCACGAACGCTCACGTCACGCGCCTCGTGCTCGAGGACGACCACGCGACCGGCGTCGCCTACCTGCTTGACGGCGGCCGGGAGGAGATCGCGGACTGCGCGCGCGAGGTCGTCCTCTGCGCGGGTGCCATCGGCTCGCCGCACCTGCTCCAGCTCTCCGGCATCGGGCCGCGTGCGGCGCTCGAGGCGGCGGGTGTCCACGTGCTCCTCGACGCGCCCGGCGTGGGTGCACACCTGCTCGACCACCTCACCAACGGGCTGCTCGTGCGGACGACGGGCGTCGAGACGCTCGCGTCCGCGGACTCGCTCCGCAACCTGCTGCGCTGGGCGCTCCGGGGCAGTGGACCCCTCACCTCCAACCTCGGCGAGGCCGTGGCGTTCACGCGCTCCCGGGAGGGGCTCACCGCGCCGGACCTCGAGCTGCTGCTCGCCCCGGTGCTGTTCGAGGACGAGGGCCTGAAGCAGCCGACAGAGCACGGGTTGACGCTCGCCGTCGTGCTGCTCGAGCCCAGGAGCTCCGGTACGGTGCTCCTCCGCTCAGCCGATCCGCTCGAGCTGCCGGCCGTCGATCCGCGCTATCTCAGCGACCCCGAGGGCGACGACGAGCGGACGCTGCTGCGAGGACTGCGACTCGCCCGGCGCGTGCTCGCGCAGGAGCCGCTCGCGTCGTTCGTCGACGGCGAGATCCTTCCGGGCGAGGACAAGCGCTCGGACGACGAGCTCCGCGCGCACCTGCGAGCCCTCTCGCAGACGCTCTACCACCCCGCGGGGACGTGCCGCATGGGAGCGGACGCGGCGTCGGTGGTCGATCCACAGCTTCGTGTGCGAGGAATCGACGGACTTCGCGTCGCCGATGCCTCCGTCATGCCCAAGCTCCCGCGCGGCCACACGAACTGGCCGACGGTGATGATCGCCGAGCGCGCGTCGAGTCTCGTGGCCGCGTCGATCTAGGTCGCCGGCCGCCCGACGAAGTGCGCTCCGACGACGCGGCCGTCGGCGACCTCGAGCGACCAGGTGCTCGCGACCGGCGCGTCGACCGGCCCCGCGAGCCAGACTCCCGCAGCGGCGACCTCCTGCATAAGGCCGAAGACGACGTCCCCGTGCGTGCAGCAGACGACGTTCCCGGTGCCGCTCAGCGCGAGCACGAGCTCGAGCGCTCGTGCCCCGCCCGCACCCTCCGCGAGCAGGTCGGTCGTCTCGATCGCCACATCGAGGTCGCGTGCGAGCACCTCGAGCGTCTCGAGGCAGCGGCGATACGGGCTCGACACGAGCCGCTCCGGCCGCTCGTCGCGAAGCTGCTCTGCGAGAGCTGCGGCCTCGCGAAGGCCCCGCTTCGTCAGCGGGCGGAGCTCGTCCGGGTCGGTCCACGCGTGACGGTTCTTCGCCTTCGCGTGCCGGACGACGTGGACGACGCTCATCACTCCACCTCGGCCAGCGCGTCCAGGACCTCGACGTCCCGCGCGTAGGTGAGGAGCGCGCGTGCTTCCTCGAGCGGGACGAACCGCGCGTCGTCGACCTCGTTCGCGGCGCCGAGGTCGCCCGCGATCGGCGACATGAGCCAGTAGCGCACCGTCTTCGGTCGGCCGCGGGAGTCCCGGTATCGCGTCGTCGTGAGCTCCCGCTCGAGGCGGCAGCGAAGGCCGGTCTCCTCCTCGACCTCGCGCAGCGCCGCGTCCTCCTCGCGCTCACCGTCCTCGAGCTTGCCCTTGGGGAACGACCAGTCGTCGTAGGCGGGGCGGTGGACGACGACAATCTCGTCGCTGCCGTCGGCCTCCTGTCGGCGGACGACGCCCCCGGCCGCGCGGACCTCGATCACATCCAGGCGCGGAGCCTCGGGTCGGCGAGGTCCTCCCAGGCGGCGCGCCAGCGGCCGCGCAGCTCGCTCGCCGTGTTGAGCTCGCGCTCGGCGAGAGCCTCTGCGGCGCGCGCAGCGTCGCTTCCGCTCTCCCGTGCGGCCCACTCGCCGAGCCAGCGTGCCGCGACCTCGGCGTCGTTCAGATCGCCCAGTACGTCCTGCAGCCGCGCGGCGGCGTGCGCGAAGGCGCGCGCGGGCTTGCCCGCGGCCGGCGCGGCCGCCTCCGCCGCGTAGCGAGCACGCTTCGTGCGGATGCGGATCTCGTGCAACTGCGCGCCGCTCGGATCGTGTGGCAGGGCCGACGCGCGCTTCTCGAGCTTGTGCCAGGGCCGGCGGACGAGCGCCGGGACGGCCTCGGCCGCCGGGGCGTGCGCCTCGCCCCGGAGGATCGGGGAGTGGGCGGCCTCGACGAGGCGGTCGAGGAGCGCCACGTAGCGCTCGGCACGGAGGGCGTCGGCGAGGACGACGTACGACGCGTCCCGCGACTCCTGCAGGCTCGAGATCACGGGTCGCGCCGCTTCCTCGCCCTCGCCCTCGAGCTCGGAGGCCCGAGCCCGCAGCCGTGCGAGGAGCACGTCTCCGTCGCGCACCTCGCCGAGCAGCGTCGCGAGCCAGCCGAGCTCGTCCCGCAATGCCTTCGACCACTCCTTGTCGACGAGCGGCCGGAACGTCCGCAGGTCCGAGCGCAGCCGGCGCGTGGCCACCCGCGCCTGGTGCACGCCCTCCGCGTCGAGATCGAGCCGGACGACCGGGTCGTGACGGATGAGCCGGATGACGGAGAGCGCGAGCGCGCGCTGGACGACGTCTCCGGCGGGGGCCTCGGGGCCGGGCTCCGCGACTTCGATCTCCGGGGTGAGCGGAGCCGTCGGGCCGAGCGCGCGGATGTACTTGGCGGTCTGCTCGGGCGCACCCGCGCCCGCCTGACGGAGGCGCTCGACCAGGGCGTCGAGGAGCGTCGGCGTCATCTCCTCTCCGATCTCGACCTCGAGCTCGCGGAATTCCGACGCCGACGCTGAGCCGTTGTGCACGGAGACGGCGTCGTCGACGACGCCGCCGATGAGGTGCCCTTGGGCGTCGTGGAGCTCGGTGCGCCGTCGGTGCGTCGTCATCCGGACGCGCTCGTGGAGCTCCGCGCTGCGTACGAACCCGCGTAGGAGCTCGACCGCCGCGGCCGGCGGTGCGTCGGCGCTCGCCTCGAAGACGATCTCCGGCCGGACGAGGAACGGAGCGTCGCGCTCTGCGGGCAGCTTGACCGTCCAGCCCTCGCCGGGCCGGTGGCGCAGGCTCGCGCCCCAGCGTGCGAGGCGTAGGTCCTCCGTGTCGTAGTACGTCGTCTCGTTCCACTCGGGCGGCGCCTGCCGGACGGTCGTCCCGAC
>JBKPLV010000072.1:0-5239 GCA_046731795.1 Actinomycetota bacterium
CACGGGAGCGGCGTGCATGAGTCACCGCGTGGAAACGCCGACCATCAGACCCGCACGAGCTCATGCGTTCGACGAGCGCGACCGCCCGGCCGTGCACTACACCCTAAGTCGCGGCCCGCTCTCCTGGTGGCCCTGATCCGATTTCAATCAGCGGCCCGCAGTCGTCGAGTGGCTAGCGGCCTCGGCTGAGGACCTCGCCGGTCGCCGGGTCGAAGAGATATAGCCGCCTCGGGTCGAGTGCCAGGTCGACCTCGGCTCCCTGTGCGAGCCCCCGTTCACTGTCGAGGCGTGCAGTGAAGACGGCCCTCGTGTCGTACGCGAGCAGGCTCTCGTCAGGGGCGGCGGTGTCGGCGGCGGCACGAACGTCCTCCGCGACGACGCGCGGCGCGTCGACGGTGAAGATGACGTACGACTCCGCGCCCAGGTCCTCGACGACCGTCGCGCGGACGCGAAGGCGTGGGAGGGTCGGATCGGCCGAACCCCCGTCCTTGAAGTCTGTAGGGCGGATGCCCGCGATCACGCGGCGCACTGCGACATGCGCCTCCGGCGGAAGCGGGAGTTCATAGCCAGCGAAGCGGATGTGGCCGTCGACGACGTCCGCCTCGACGAGGTTCATCGACGGGGAGCCGATGAACGCCGCCACGAACAGGTTTGCCGGCTCGTGGAATAGGCGCTGCGGCGTGTCCACCTGCTGCAGGACGCCGTCGCGCAGGAGGGCGACGCGCTGGCCGAGCGTCATCGCCTCGACCTGGTCGTGCGTCACGTAGACGGTCGTCACTCCGAGCTTCTCGTGCAGCCTCGCCAGCTCCGCCCGCAAGGTCACCCGAAGCTTGGCGTCGAGGTTCGAAAGCGGCTCGTCCATGAGGAATGCCTTGGGCGAGCGCACGATCGCCCTTCCCATGGCGACTCGCTGCCGCTGGCCGCCCGACAGCTCGCTCGGCTTGCGTTCGAGGAGCTCCTCGAGACCGAGCGTGGCGGCGACTTCCGCCACGCGCCGATTCCGCTCCTCCTTCGGGAGCTTCCGCAGCCGAAGCCCGAAGCCGAGGTTGGCAGCGACCGTCATGTGCGGGTAGAGGGCGTAGTTCTGGAATACCATCGCGAGATCGCGGTCCTGCGGCCGGACGTCCGTCACGTCCTTGCCTCCGATGAGCACACGGCCGGTGGTCACCGCCTCGAGGCCTGCGACGAGGCGGAGCAGGGTCGACTTGCCGCAGCCCGAGGGGCCGACCAGCACGATGAACTCGCCGTCTCCGATCTCGAGGCTTACCTCGTCGACGGCGCGCACGCCGTTGGCGTACACCTTGGAGACGCTCTCGAGCCGGATCCCCTCCGCCGGCGGACGCGCGACGGGAAGGAGCGGCGGGGTGCCTCCCGGCGTCGAGGCGGGAGCGGAGGGCGTGCTCACTCGACCGTGACCCAGCCGTCGAACACCTTCTCGGGCGGCGGCACGGCCGGGTCGGTGACGACCGTCACCGTTCCGGCGGGCACGAGGTCGGCCGAGGACGTGCCGACGAAGAGGTCGAGCGCGCCGGGCTCGACGACGTAGTCGAGGTCGCGGCCGTGGAAGCCGAGCTGTCCGACGGGCACATCGAACGTGACGCGTCGGGACGCCCCGGGAGGGAGCTCGACGCGGACGAAGCCCTTCAGCTCGAGGACCGGTCGCGTGACCGTGGCGTGCGGGTCGCGGACGTAGAGCTGTACGACCTCGTCTCCCGCGCGGTCGCCCGTATTCGACAGCGTGACCTCGACCGTCAGCGTGTCGTCCCACGAGATCTCGTTCCGTTTCACGACCGGGTTTTCGAGCGCAAACGTCGTGTAGCTCAGGCCGTGGCCGAAGGGGTAGAGCGGCGTGATCGGCCCGTCCGCATAGTCGCCTTTCGGATGCGAGCGCCCGCCCGTGGCCTTGTGCCCGTAGAAGACCGGGATGTGACCCGAGGAGCGGGGGTACGAGACCGGCAGCTTGCCGCCCGGGTTCGCGTCTCCGAAGAGAGCGTCGACGATCGCCCCGGCGCCTTCCTCGCCCGGCAGCCACGCCAGCAGCACGGCCGCGCACTGCTCGTGGGCGAGCGCGTCGCCGTACGGCCGCCCGGCGACGAGGACGAGGACGACCGGCGTCCCGGTGGCGACCACGGCGTCGAGCAGGTCTCGCTGCACACCCGGCAGGCCGAGCGACGCGCGGTCGCGGCTCTCTCCGCTCGTGCAGTCCGCGGTCAGGCCTGACTTGTCTCCGAGCATCACCACCGCGACGTCCGCCTCTCGGGCGGCAGCTATCGCGTCGTCGAAGCCGTCTCGCGAGTCGCCGGTGACCTCACAGCCGCGCGCGAAACGGACGCCCTCGCCGAACACCTCGCGCAGGGCGTCCAGCAGGCTCGGCGCCTCGACGACCGGCTTCTCAATCTGTGGCCGTCCGGGTGGCGGCTTCGACGAGAACGGATCCTGACCGCTCTCGAGGACGTCCGTGAGCGACTCGATGTGCGCAGGATAGGCGTAGTCGCCGAAGAGGTAGCGGGCCTGATCGGCGCCCGGTCCGATGAGCGCCGCCGAGCGGAGGTCTGGAGCGAGCGGCAGGATCCCGTCGTTGCGGAGCAGGACGAGGCTCTTGCGGGCGATCTTCCGGGCGAGCTCGCGGTGGGCTCCGGTGTCGTTCGAGGCCTTCGCGATCCTCACGTCGACGAACGGCTGCTCGAAGAGGCCCAGCTCGAACTTCGTCCGCAAGACGCGCCGCACCGACTCGTCGAGCGTCTCAGGCGAAACAAGCCCTGCGCGTAGCGCGTCGAGGAGCGGTTGGCCGTAGCAGTCGGTCGACGGAAGCTCGACGTCGATGCCCGCCTCGAGCGTCTTCACGGCAGCGTCCTGAGGATCGACGGCGAAGCGGTGGTAGTCGGCGAGTTGCCCGATCGAGAAGTAATCGGAGACGACGCAGCCGTCGAATCCCCAGTCGTCGCGGAGACGCGTCGTGAGCAGCTCGCGGTCGGCGGCGCAGGGAACACCGTCGAGCTCGTTGTACGCGTTCATCAGCGAGCGAACGCGCCCGAGCCGGACGGCGGCCTCGAAGGGATGGAGATAGACCTCGCGGAGCTCGCGGGCGGGTATCTGCGCCGGTGCCCAGTTGCGGCCGCCCTCCGAAGCCCCGTAGCCGACGAGGTGCTTCGCAGTGGCGACCACGCCGAAACGCAGGTCGTCGCCCTGGAGGCCGCGCACGAACGCGACTCCCATACGCGCGACGAGATGAGGGTCCTCGCCGAACGTCTCCTCGAGACGGCCCCAACGCGGGTCGCGGCAGATGTCCAGCACGGGGCCGAGACCCTGATGGGCTCCCGTGGCCCGCATCTGCTCGCGCACGGCAGCCGCGAGCGCCTCGACGAGGGTTGGCTCCCAGGTGCTCGCGAGACCGATCGCCTGGGGGAAGATTGTCGCATCGCGCGCCATGAGGCCCGAGCAGATCTCCTCGTGGACGATCGCCGGGATGCCAAGCCGCGTCTCCTCGACGAGGTGGCGCTGGAGGAGGTTCGCAACGTCTGCCGCCTCGTACGGGCCCCGGCCGCTCGCACCGGAGATCCGTGTGATCTGGCCCAGGCCGTGACGGATCAGCTCAGGCGCCTCGGTCGTCAGCCGGCCGTCGCTGCCCGCGAGCTCGAAGACCCAGCGGCTGCCGAGTTGCGCCGCCTTCTCCTCGAGCGTCATCCGCCCGAGCAGGTCGCCGACTCGTTCCTCGACGGCGCTCCCGGGATCAAGGTAGCGCGGCTGGTCGCCGACCGTGGTCGTCATGGAGCACGCATCATGAGGCACCCATCCTCAAGCCGATGCGGGTGGGCGGGAGGATCCGCGCTCGACGAGCCGCGTGGGAAGAACAACCTGCCCCGGCGACGATGACCGATCCTCGATCAACCTGATCAGCATCCGCACCGCCTCGTATCCCATCCGCTGGATGGCTTGCTCGATCGTCGTCAGGGGCGGATCGGAGAGCGCGGACTCGGGGACGTTGTCGAAGCCGACGACCGAGAGACCGTCCGGCACCGCGAGATCCAGCGCGCGCGCGACGGCGATCGTCTCGATCGCACTCGCGTCGTTCGCCGCGAAGATCGCGGTGGGCCGGTCCTGGGAAACGAGGAGCTCGCGGGCCGCGCTCCGAGCGGTCTCTGCCCGGTATCCGCCGACCCGCACGAGCTCGGGGTCGAAGGCAATCCCGGCGGACTCGAGCGCCCGCCGGTACCCCTGCTCGCGGAGACGCGCCGATTCGAGGTCGGGGCGTCCAGCGAGGAAGCCGATCCGCCGGTGACCGAGGCCGATGAGGTGCTCGGTCGCAGTGATCGCGCCGTTTAGGTTGTCGGAGTCGACGGTCGCCATGGTGGGCGACTGAACGTTGTGATCGACGGCGACGAGCGGTGCGGAGACCGTCAGGTCCACGCTCGACGGAGTGACGAGAATGGTCCCGTCGGTGAGCGCGCTCACGCGCGCCAGCGAGCGCCGCTCCCAGCCTGCCTGGTCCTCACGCGGGCCGCAATCGGAGAAGACGACGAGGTCGTAGCCCGAGCCGCGGATCGCTCGCGCCGCTCCCTTGAGCAGCTCCGCGTTGAACGCCTCGATGTCGGCAGTCAGGATCCCGATGATGTTCGAGCGCCTGCTCCGGAGGGTCTGAGCGACCAGGCTGGAGGTGTAGCCCAGCTGGTTGATCACCGCGCGCACATGCGCCGACGTCTGCTCCGCGACGCCGTAGCGGTCGTTGATCACCTTCGAGACGGTGGCCACCGACACGCCCGCGGCGGCTGCTACGTCGGCGATCGTTACCTGCCGCTCAGCCATCGCGCCGCGATACTACAGAATCTCGAAAACGATATCGATATCGGTTGACAAAGTCGCCGCAGGCTTGTAAGACTCGGCGCCGCGATGATGCACCCCGGCCACCGCAGGCGCCTCGAACGCGCACGGCCGCGCCTGCAGAGCGAGGAGGCAGCCTGATGAAGATCGCCCTCATGAAGATGTGGAAGCTACTCGCGCTCGCGGCGGTTGTCGCGGCGGCCGCGACGCTCCTGAGCTCGGCCGGCACCGCCGCCGAGAAACAGCCCGTGACGCTCGTCTGGTGGCACAACGTGACGCTAGGCCCGGGCGTGAAGCTGTACAAGGACATCGCCAGCGAGTTCCAGAAGAAATATCCGAACATCAAGCTCAAGGTCGTCCCGCTGCAGAACGAGCAGTTCAAGACGAAGATCCCGATCGCGCTCCAGTCGGACGACCCGCC
>JBKPLV010000073.1:0-2235 GCA_046731795.1 Actinomycetota bacterium
CCGATCCAGATGGCGCGGGCGTACTCCGCGATCGCAAACGGTGGAGTCCTCGTCCGGCCGCACCTCGTCGACCGGATCGACGGCCAGAGCGTCGGCACGACGCGTGGCCGCCGCATCGTCTCCCGGCACGTCTCGGAGCAGATGATGTCGATGCTGCGCGGCGTCGTCCTCGAGGGCACGGGTACCCAGGCCGCGATCCCCGGGTACACCGTGGCGGGCAAGACGGGCACCGCCGCCAAGATCGACCCCGACGGCACGTATTCGACGTCGCGCTACGTCGCGTCGTTCGTCGGCATGGTGCCGGCGACCAAGCCGAGGCTCGTGATCATGGTCATGGTCGACGAGCCCCACGGCGACATCTACGGCGGTGACGTTGCAGCTCCGGCCTTCAAGGAGATCGCGCGCTTCAATCTCCAGCACTTCGAGATCCCGCAGGACGCACCGCAGTCGAGCCGCTCGAGCGGCTAGCGGTCCCCAACGGTTTCTCTAGCCTTCCGCCAGATGCAGCTCGACGCCCTGATCCGGGCTCTCGCGCCGAGCGAGGTGACCGGAAACCGGCCGGTCGAGATCGCCGACCTCGCGTACGACACCCGTCGCGTCGTCGAGGGCGCTCTCTTCTTCTGCGTCGCCGGCGAGCGCGTCGACGGGCACGACCTCGCGTGGGAGGCGATCGAGCGCGGCGCGGCTGCGGTGGTGGTCGAGCGGCCGCTCGAGGTCGACGTTCCTCAGCTCGTGGTGCCGTCCGTGCGCGACGCGATGCCGGTTGCCGCAGACGCCTTCTTCGGCGCGCCCACGAAGGAGCTCGAGCTGGCAGGGGTGACGGGCACGAACGGGAAGACGACGACGACGTTCCTGCTGCGCGCGATCCTCGACGCCGCCGGGAAGCGTCCCGGGCTGGTCGGGACGGTCGAGTGGGAGATCGGAGGCGAGCGGCGGCCGGCCCCGTTCACGACACCCGAAGCCATTGACCTCCAGCGCCTCTTCCGCGAGATGCTGGACGCAGGCGATCGCAGCGCCGCAGTCGAGGCCAGTTCGCACGGCTCGGCCCATCGGCGGCTCGACCGCGTCCGCTTGGACGCACTCGTCTTCACGAACCTGACCCAGGACCACCTCGACCTGCACGGCTCGATGGACGAGTACTTCCAGGCGAAGCGGAGGCTCTTCACCGGTCCGCAGCCTCCGCCGGCCGCGGTCAACGTGGGGAACGAGTGGGGGAGACGCCTCGCGGCCCACCTCGAGGATGCGCATCGAGCGCCGCTCGTCACGTTCGGTCTCTCCGACGATGCCGAGATCCGCGCCGAGGGGCTCGAGGTCACGCCGACCGGGAGCGCGTTTCGTGCTGCGGGCATCGAGATCCGGACGTCGCTGCGTGGAATCTTCAACGTCGAGAACGTGCTCGGCGCCGTCGCCGCCGGAATCCTGCTCGACCTCGACGAGGACGACATCGCCGCCGGGATCGCTGGGATGAGCGCGGTGCCCGGACGCTTCGAGGCGATCGACGAAGGGCAGCCGTTCGCGGTGGTCGTCGACTACGCGCACACACCGGACTCGCTGGCGACCGTGCTCCATGCCGCGCGCGACCTCGGCGACGGGCGCGTCATCGTCGTCTTCGGTGCCGGCGGCGACCGCGACCGGGGCAAGCGCCCGCTCATGGGGAGGGTCGCGGTCGACAACGCGGACGTCGTCATCGTGACCTCCGACAACCCGCGGTCCGAGGAGCCGCTCGCGATCATCCAGGACGTCCTCCAGGGGGCCGGGCTCGACGTCGAGATCGACCCCGACCGGCGGAGCGCGATCGGTCGTGCGATCTCGACGGCGGAGGCCGGGGACGTCGTCGTGATCGCGGGCAAGGGCCACGAGCAGGGCCAGGACGTCGGCGGCGTCGTCACCGCCTTCGACGATCGTGACGTCGCGCGCGAGCTGCTGCGGGGAGGCTCTTGATCCCGATTCGCATCGAGGAGGTCGCGGAGCTCGCGCCGGGCGCGCTCTCCGGTGGGGGCGAGATCACCGGCGTCAAGGCAGATTCCCGTGAGGTTGGCCCGGGCGACCTCTTCGTCGCCGTCAACACCGGCATTCGCTACGTGGAGGAGGCGCAAGAACGGGGAGCCGCGACGCTCGTCCCCGACGACCAGGAAGCGGCACTCGCTGCGATCGCGTCGCTCGTGCGCGGGAGGAGCGACGCGCAGGTCGTCGCGGTCGTGGGATCGACCGGCAAGACGACCACGAAGGACATCC
>JBKPLV010000074.1:0-1549 GCA_046731795.1 Actinomycetota bacterium
AGCTGGGGATCGACCAGGTCGAGATCCGCATGAAGAACGCGAACCGCATCGGCGACACGTCGCCGAACGGCGTCGCCTACACCGATCCGTCGACCATCGACACGCTCAAGGCGATCGCCGATGCGATCGGCCACGAGCTCCCGGCGGACTACCGCACCATGACGAACGAGCCCCGTGCCGGGGAGCTGCTCCCCGAGCACCTCGTGTCCCAGGTTGGAAGCACGGAGGGTCACTGATGGCCAAGCACACGGGCCGCGGGATCGCGGCGATCGAGTATCCGACCGGCATGAACCAGAACGGCGATCCGTCGCAGTGCTGGATCAAGGTGAAGCCCGACGGGCGCGTCGACGTGTTCGCGGGCACGGCAGACATCGGCAACGGCTCGAAGACCATTCAGTCGCAGATCGTCGCCGAGACCATCGGCGTCCCCTACGACTGGATCACGTACGACAACTCGAACACGGACTCCTCACCGGTCTGCACCGGCACGTTCGCCTCCCGCGCGACGTTCGTCGCGGGCAAGGCAGCGGAAAAGGCGGCGCTGCAGGTGAAGCAGAAGATCCTCGAGATCGCCGGCAAGGAGATGGAGATCGACCCCGCCGACCTCGAGATCATCGATGGCGAGGTCATCGCGAAGGGAGCCCCGCAGACGAAGCTCGGTGTCGGGGACGTGGCAGCCGCGGCGACGTGGGGCCACGGCGAGCTCATCACGGGCACGGGTGCACAGCTCAAGCCGTACGCGGCGATCATCGACGCAGAGACGGGCGAGGTCGACCTGCCGCCCCACTCCGCGATCTCCTACGCGTCCTGTGCGGCGGAGGTCGAGGTCGACGACGAGACGGGCGAGGTGCGCGTCACCCGTCTGCAGCAGTGCTACGACGTCGGCCGAGCGCTCAACCCGTCGCTGGTCGAGGGTCAGATCGAGGGAGGCGCGATGATGGGCCTCGGTCTCGGCGTCCTCGAGAACTGCTACCCGTACTACCCCTCGGTCGAGCACCGCGGCGGCTCGTTCGGCTCGTACCTCGCCCCGTCGATGGAGGACATGCCGCAGATCGACACGATCATGATCGAGAACCCCTCCGCGGACGGCCCTTACGGCGCGAAGGGCATCGGCGAGATGGCGAACAACCCGCAACCGCCCGCGATCGCGGCCGCGGTGCACGACGCGGTCGGCGTCTGGATCACCGAGTTGCCGATCACGCCCGAGCGCGTCCTCCGCGCGCTCGAGGCGAAGGCGGAGCCGAAGCGCGAGGGCAAGAAGGTCGTATTCGACGAGGAGCTGTCCGTGAATGCGGTCTCCTCGGGCGGGATCCGCTTCGA
Source organism: Actinomycetota bacterium (assembly GCA_046731795.1). Lineage (GTDB taxonomy): Bacteria > Actinomycetota > Thermoleophilia > Gaiellales > Gaiellaceae > GMQP-bins7. The sequence goes on from JBKPLV010000074.1 coordinate 1,321, forward strand.
GGTTCCCGCCTGAGCTCTCCCTTCAGGACCTGGAACGGCGTGGATCGCCACACCCTCTTCCCGGGGGTGGAGATCCACGCCATCGGCGGCGAGCAGGTGATGATCTGCCACGTCGAGTACGCGCCGGGAACCCGCGTTCCGCGTCATGCGCACCCGACCGCCGAGCAGGTCATGTGGATCGTCGAGGGCGACGTGACGATGACCGTCGGCGATGAGACGAAGAGGCTCG
>JBKPLV010000075.1:0-9917 GCA_046731795.1 Actinomycetota bacterium
CCCGCGACTCGATGAGCAGGAAGCCACCCAGGAGCACAGCCGACACCGCGAGGAGCCCGAGCGTCCGCACGGTCCCCCAGCCGACCTCGTTTCCGTTCACGATCGCATAGACCGCGACCATGAGCGAGGCGGTGACGGTGACCGCGCCGGCGACATCGAGCTTCGTGCTGGCAGCGAAGCCGCGCCCGCCGGGGAGCACCGCCAGCGAGGCGGCGACCACCGCGATCCCGATCGGCACGTTCACGAGGAAGATCCAGTTCCACGCGATCGCGTCCGTGATGATCCCGCCGAGGAGCACGCCGATCGATCCTCCGCCCGCGGCGACGAACCCGAACACGCCCATCGCTTTCGCGCGCTCGGCCGGCTCCATGAAGAGCGTGACGATGAGCGAGAGCGCGACGGCGGACGCAATGGCACCCCCGAGCCCCTGAACCGCGCGTGCGGTGACCAACCACGCCTGCGTGTTCGCGAGCCCGCACGCCAGCGAGGCGCCCGTGAAGAGAGTTATCCCGATGACGAACAGCTTGCGGTGCCCGAAGAGGTCGCCGAGGCGTCCGCCGAGGAGCAGGAACCCTCCGAAGGTGAGGAGATACGCGTTAACGACCCACGCGAGCGACGTCTCCGAGAAGCCGAGATCCTCGCGGATCGACGGAAGCGCGACGCCGACGATCGTCACATCGAGCACGATCATGAAGTAGCCGAGGCAGACGACGATGAGTGCGAGCCAGCGGGAACGAGCGTCAAGGGTCATGGGAAGTCCTTTCGGTCCTTTCGCAGCCGTCGGTGTCTCAAGTAAGACCTCCGACGACTGCGAAAGTCATCGCTTACGTCGAGTCAGGCCTCACTCGGCTCAGGCCGGCGCACGTCCGCGGGCGCGCGCTCGACGCCGTCGTGCGGAGGCTCGATCGTGATGTCCGGCAGGATCTTGTCGAGCCAGCGCGGGATGTACCACGTGTTCTCGCGCAGAAGCGTGAAGAACGCCGGGATGAGCGTCATCTTGACCACCAGCGCGTCGGTCAGGATGGCGACTGCGAGCAGCAGGCCGAACTCCTTCGAGATGCGGTCCGGCGTCACGATGAACGCCGAGAAGACGGTGGCCATGATGATTGCGGCCGCGACGACGACACGGCCGATCGCCGCCATGCCGTGCTCGACAGCCTCCTTCGTCTTCAACCCGTGGACGTGCTCCTCGCGAATGCGGCTCGTGAGGAACACCATGTAGTCCATCGAGAGGCCGAACATGATCGCGAACGCGATCGGGGGCACGAACGTCTCGATCGGACCCGTCCGGTCGAGCCCGGTGAGGCTGAGGAGGTGCCCCTCCTGGATGACGAGGGTCAGCACGCCGAACCCGATGAAGCCGGACAGGATCGTCGTGATGGCCGCGGTCAGGGACACGACGATCGACCTGAACGCCATCGCGAGCACGAGGAACGTGACTCCGATGATGTAGAGCAGGAACAACGGCAGTCGCTCCGTGATGCGGCTCGCGATGTCGATGAACGCCGCGTTCAGCCCGGACACGTAAACGGAGGCATCGGTGCCGTCCGTCGCAGCAGGCACGACGTCGTCGCGGAGGCGATGCACGAGGTCCGCCGTCGCCTCGTCCTGCGGCGCGGAGTTCGGCGTCACGAAGACGATCGCGACGGACTTCGAGTCGTTGAACTGCGGCTCCGCGACCGACGCGATGTCTCCTTCCTTGCCCAGCGCCTGGACGCGGTCGTACACGCCCTGCGGCACGTCGGTGGCGCCGTTGACGTCCACGACGATCGGGATGGGACCATTGAACCCGGGCCCGAAGCCCTCCGCCAGCAGGTCGTACGCGCGCCGCGCCGTCTGGTTCGTCGGCTGCGTGCCCTGATCCGAGGCTCCCAGGCGCACGAGCGCCGAGCTCCCCGCGAGCAGGAGGCCGATTGCGAGCACGATCCAGAAGACAGGCTTCGCATGGTTCGTCACGAACCGGCCCCAGCGCGCGATAAGCGTCTTCTGGCGTCCCGTTTCGGAGTCGTCGATCGGCCGCAGGAACGGCACCTTCAGCCGGTCGACCTTGTGGCCGAGCTTCGCCAGCACGGCGATGAGCAGTGAGTTCGCGATGAGCACGGTGGTGAGGACGCCGAGCGCCGCGCCGATCCCGAGCTTCGTGATGAAGTCCAGGCCGAAGAATGCGAGGCCCGTCACCGAGATGGCCACTGTGAGGCCCGCGAACAGCACCGCGCGTCCGGCCGATGCACCAGCCTCGGCTGCCGCGTCACGCGGAGCAAGGCCTTCGTGCAGAAGCTGCCGGAAGCGGGTGACGATGAACAGCGAGTAGTCGATTCCGACGCCGATCCCGATCATCGACACGAGGATCGGGGTGATCGTGTTGATGTCGGTCAGCCCCGCGAGGATGAACAGCAGGATGAACGCGGTTCCGACCGCGACGATCGCGAGCGAGATGGGGATCGCAGTGGCAACGAGCGTTCGGAAGACGATGAGCAGGACGATGAAGGCGGCGATGAAGCCGAGCAGCTCCTGGATTCCCTGCTGGATCGGCGGCGCCTCGGCCTCGCCGTTGAACTCGACCTGCACGCCGGCCGGCTCGACGGCGTCGCGGACCGCGTCCTGGACGGCGACGACCTTCGAACGGTCGGCCGTGGTGATGACGTCGGAGAACTGCGCCTCCGCGTAGGCGATTCGCCCGCTCTTCGCGAACGTCTGCTTGCTGAATGGGTCGCCGACGCTCTCGACGCCCACGTCGTCGCCGCTCGGCGCGAACTCGGAGGTCTTGAGCTTCGCGATTGCGCCTTCGATCGCGTCCTTGCGCTCCGGCGTGTCCAGGCGCTGCCCCTCGGGCGCTGCGAAGACGAGGTTGAGCACCGACCCCTGCTCTGAGGTGAACTCCGCCTCGATCAGGTCGGTCGCCTTCTGCGTGTCCGACCCGGGAATCTCGAACTCGTCCTTGAGGCCGCCGCCGATCGTCGCGACGAGAACGATGAGCGCGGCGAGGATCCCGAGCCACGCGAGCATGACGCGCCCGGGGTGCGTCGCGAACGCGCGCATCAAGCGCGCGAGGCCTCCAGTCGACAGTCGTTCGTGTGCGAGAAGCCGGTCCTGCGTCTCAGACATGCCCAATCCTCCGGATGTTCAGTGCGGCCGCACCACGATAGGCGCGGACAAGATGACGGTCTTCTTCAAACGTGCTCGACGGTGCTACGACCGCATAGGTTCTCGAAACTCATCGGTCGCGTCTCTTATTCCACGGCTTTCAGAACTCGGTCGACCTCGCTCACGCTGTGCCCGAGCTCCTCGATCTGCGTTCGCAAGTGACTCAGCGCGGCATTGGTCTGCTGGAGCTCGGCGGTCGTCTCACGCTGCACGGCCGAGAGCTCGTCGACCAGCTTACGGTACTCCTGGTCCTGCTGGCTCTGGATAGCAGTTCGGCCGGTGCCGAAGATCTGCCAGAGCGCGACGCTGACGACCACCGTCAGGAACGCGATCCCTGCGATCGCGATGGCCGCGGCCGGCCAGCCGACATCTGAAGCTGCTGCGAGCAGCGTCATGATTTCTCCTCCTTTTCACCAGTTGTTCCCTCGTCCGACTCGCTCAACGTCCGTGCTGCTTGGACGACGAGCTCGGGCGTGAGGTTGATTGCGAAGGGCGTGACCTCGAAGAGCTTCAGCGCCTTGCCGTCGCCCGACAGCTCGAGGCGTCCCGTGACGAGCCCGGCGGACTCGAGCCGCCGGAGGTGCATATGGACGAGCGGGCGGCTCAGCCCCACCTCGCGCGCGAGTTGGCTCACATGCACGCTGTCGGCGGAGAGCGTCGCGAGGATCCGGAGCCGATGTGGGTTCGAGAGCGCCGCGAGCACGCGAACGAGGTCGTTTCCCGAGAGGTGCGCGTCCACTTGCTCAGTCATATGTCAGAAGATTTTGACAGGTGTTCGTAGAAGCTGTCAAGGAGCACCGGTGAGTTCATGGCGCAGCGGCCGTCTACAGATCGATGCCGACATCCAGGCCGCACGAGGTCGCCTTCGCCATCCGCGGCCCCATCGTGCGTGCAGACCTCCCGGGCTTGTGCGACCGGGTCTGCGCGCTGCTCACCCATGCCGGTGAGGTCGTGCGCTGCGACGTGGCCGGAGTCGAGCCGGATGCGGTGACGGTCGACGCGCTCGCCAGGCTGCAGGTCGCGGCGAGGAGACGCGGATGCGCGATCCGCCTGTGCAACGCCTCGCCGCCGCTTCTCGAGCTCGTCGAGTGGATGGGGCTCTCGAACGTGCTCTGCGAGGTCAGATCTCGAGGGGCAGCCCGAAGCGCGGGAAGTGGGTCTCGACGTCGAGGAAGAACGTGAGCTCGACGATTCTGCCGTTCTCGATCTCGATGACCTGGAGCGCCCACGGCTCGAAGCCCTCTCCGTGCGGCTTCGGGCGGTACTGGCCGAACGCCGGCGCGCCATTCGCGGACACGACGGGCACGACCTTCGAGCCGCGGCACGTCGCTCCCGGCCCGAACCACCACGCGAGGATGTCGTCGCGGCCGGCGAGCCAGAGGTCGTACGGAGGCATCGACTGCGTTGCGTCCTCGTGGATGAGCGACGTCAGTCCGTCCATGTCGTACTGCTCGAACGCCGCGACGTAGCGGCGCAGGAGATCCTCGTCGGCGGCGTCCACCGAGGGCACCGTCGTGAACGGGGTCGCCTCGCTCGCCTCGAGCGTCGCCCGCGCGCGCTGGAGCGCGCTGTTCACGGACGCCACGCTCGTCTCGAGCAGCTCGGCCACCTCGCTCGCCTTCCAGCGCAGCACCTCGCAGAGGATGAGCACGGCCCGCTGGCGCGGCGGGAGCTGTTGCAGCGCCGCGACGAGAGCGAGACGCACCGACTCGCGTCCGGCCACGACCTCGGCCGGGTCGCCCTCGGGCACGACGAGCGTGTCGGGCATCGGCTCGATCCAGAGCTGGTCGGGCGTGCGCAGGTTCTCCACGATCGGCTCGCCCGCGGGGCCGAGGTCCATCGGACGCGCGCGCCGCTTGCGGCTGTCGAGCATGTCCAGGCAGACGTTCGTCGCGATGCGGTAGAGCCACGAGCGCAGCGCGGAGCGCCCTTCGAAGCGGTCGATCGAGCGCCAGGCGCGGATGAACGTCTCCTGCACCGCGTCCTCGGCGTCGGCCGAGCCGAGCATGCGGTAGCAGTACGCGGTCAGCTCGACCCGGTACTGCTCGAGCTGCTGCTCGATCGCGACCGTCGCGGAGGACATGCGGCGCACCGTAGCGGAGCCCGACGGCTCCGCTCTACTCGAACCAGACGACGGTGGCGAGCACGGCGTAGGTCACGACGAGCGCGAGGCCCTCGTAGCCCGCCGCCTCGCCGTCGCCCGTGATCTGCCAGATGGCGAGCGCCGAGAACACGAGCGCGACCACGAGCACGAGGCCGTTGCTCGGGATCCCGAAGGTGAGGTGGTGCGCGAAGAGCATCGAGATCAGGACGAGCACCGGATACAGGAACGCCGCGATCTGCGCCACGGAGTTCTTCACGACCGAGATCGCGAGGTCGTAGCGCCTCTTCCACGCGAGCTGGATGCCGACGACGTTCTCCACCGCGTTCCCGGCGATCGCGACGATGACGAGGCCGGTGAAGGCCTTCGAGATGCCGAGGTCCTGCGTCGCCGGGTCGATGACGTCGACGAACCACTCGGACACGAACGCGGCGGCGACTCCGGCGAGGGCGAGGACGGCGATTCCCGCCCCGAACGCGATCGGGGGTGCGGCGTGCCCCTCGATCGCCGGCTCCTGCGCGGCGCCCGCGCGGAGGTAGTTCGCGAGCCACGCGCCGTAGACGCAGAGGATGAGGATTGCCCCGACGACCGAGATCGTCTCCGCATTGTCGGCGGCCGCGTCGTCCAGCGAGAGCGACGTCGAGATGATCGCGATGATGAAGACGACGAGCATGAGGAGCATCGTGGTGTCGTTCGGCAGGCGCCGCTGGAAGCGCATGACGCCGTCCTCGGCCCGCAGCGCGCCGGCCACGATCGCGAGGCCGAGGACGAGCAGCGCGTTCGCGAGCAGCGAGCCGAGAATCGAGGTCTGCGCGACGACGATCTCCCCCGCCCGCAGGGCGAAGATCACGATGAAGAGCTCGGGGAGGTTGCCCAGCGTCGACTGCAGCACGCCGGTCGCTGCCGCACCGAAACGCGACCCGACCACCTCCGTGCCGACGCCGACCGTCCAAGCCAGGAGGGCGAGCGCGAGGATGCCGACGACGAATTGGAGCACGGCGTTGGCCTCCGCGTAGTGCAGGACCCCGAGCGTCGCGGCGACAGCGAACGAGGCGGCGATCGCGATCCACGTCCTCATCGGCGCGCCGAGACTATCTTCACGACGTGGCGGATTGGGACACCGTCCGCGAGCTCGCCCTGTCCTTCCCGGAGGTCGAGGCCTCGAGCTCGGGAAGGATCGCGTTCGGCGTCCGCGGCAAAGGCTTCGCGTGGGAGGCGCGCGAGCGCGACGGCGGCGGGCTCGCGGTCCGGGTCGACCGCGACGAGAAGCAGCTCTTCCTCGACGCCAACCCCGACGTCTACTTCACCAGCCCGCACTACAACGGCTACCCGGCCGTGCAGATCCGCGTGGAGGCGATCGACCGGGAGGAGCTGCGGGAGCGCCTCGAGGACGCCTGGCTGATCCAGGCGCCGAAGCGCCTGGCAGCGACCTACGTCGCCGAGAACGGCTAGAGGCTTGATGTGAAATTGGCGTGACGTCGGGGCCGGTCACGACCAAGCCGGGCGTCGCCCGTACGAGTCGTGCAGGCTTGGAGCCTGTGCGACTCGCGCGGGTGGCGATCCGGCGCCGTGTCGTGGCCGGCATCCGGCCCACGTGAATTTCACATCAAGCCTCTAGGGCGACGCCCAGGGCAGGCCGGCCCAGCTCGCTGGCCGACCGGGCTTCCACTTCGGGAGCGACGCATACGCCTCCGCCGGCGCCCTCGTCTCCTCTTCGACCCCGGCACCGTGACTCAGCGCGAGCTCGGAGCGCGGGTAGACGAGCCCTTTCTCGGGCCACCCGCGGCGCGCACCCACCATGAAGATCACGCACGGGCCTTCGCCCGCGCCGACGAAGGCGTGGTCCGTGTCGGGCGGGCAGCGCACGAAGTCCCACGTGTGGAGCGCTCTCTCCTCGCCTTCGATCAGGAGCACGCACTCGCCCGCGAGGACGAGGAAGTCCTCCTCGTTCGCTTCCCGGTGGTATCTCGTCGCCTGGCCCGGCTGGAGCACGGACAGCGTGAATCCGACCTGCGGGAAGAACACGTCGTCGCCCTCGAAGATGCAGGCATCGCCGATCGCGTCGTTCGTCACCCAGGCGGCCTCGGGGACGTTGACCACGAACCAACCGTCCGTCACCGGCGCGATGCCGGTCTCCAGCCGCTCGAGGCGTGCCTCCTCGACCACGGCTGCCTACGTCGCGTCGGCCACGAACGCGGCGATCGCCGACGCGAACGCGTGCCGGCTGGACTCCCACGCGTAGAACATGTGCCCGCCACCGTAGTGCTGCACCGTGAGGCGGCCGGCCATCTGCGGGTCGAGACGCATGAGGTTCCGCAGGCGGTCGCTCGCGTAGTACGGCGTCACCAGGTCGTACTGGCCGTGGGTGATGAACGCCTTCAGGTGCGGGTTCAGGGCCATGCCGTAGCGGAAGTCGTCCGTCGCGCCGGGCGGCGGCGCGAACGCGTGCTCCTGGGCGTCGTTCTTCCACGCCAGGTTGACCTCGTACGAGAGCAGCGTGTACTCGCGGTCGGTCTTGACCCCGATCTCCGAACGGATCATCCGATTGACCGCGCCCGTGTAGGCCGGGCTGATGCCCGAGAGGGTCGGGTCCGGCCACGAGAAGTCGGTGCGATCCGGGAACGGGTCGGTCGCCGTGATCGTCGTGTCGTAGAGGCCCAGCACCTTCCGCTCGTCGCGGAGGAGCTCGCGGACGAAGGTGAGGATCCCGACCCGGCCCTCGGCGCGAACGACGATGTCGAGCGGGAGGCCGAGCAGGTCTGCGAGCCGCTCGAGGATGCGCGTCCGCTCGCGCGCCGGTAGCGAGGCGCCGCGCGTGAGGAACGAGGCGTAGTCGCTCGTCGCGAACTCCTCGGCGGTGCGAAGCGCCTTCTCGAGCGACGTGCCCTTGCGAAACGCCCGCGAGCGCCCGTGGTGCAGCGCGGCCGCAGCCATCGTCGGCACGCGGTCGATCCAGCCGAGAACGTCGTAGTCGGTCGGCGCGAGGCCGGTGATCTCGAGCGCGGGCGAGATGAGGATGGCGCCGTTGAGCCCGATCCCCGCCGTCTCCTGCAGCGATCGCGCGAGACGCCCGACGCGGTAACCGCCGTAGCTCTCGCCCGCGATGAAGACGGGCGATCCCCAGCGGCCGTTGTCCGAGAGCCAGCGCCCCATGAACTCGCAGAGCGACTCGAGGTCGCGCTTGTACCCGAAGTACTCCTTCGGATCGGGCGCGTCATCCGGCTTCTGAGGAGCCGCGCCCTCCTTGCCGTCGGCCTTCTGCTCCGTCTCGATCACGCGGCTGAAGCCGGTGCCGACGGGGTCGACGAAGACGAGGTCGGTGAAGGCGAGCCAGGACGACTCGTTCTCGACGAGGCGCGGCGGCATCGTCGGCAGCGTCCCGTCGGCCGGGAACTGCACCCGCTGCGGCCCGACCGCGCCCATGTGCAGGTACGCGGACGCTGCTCCGGGGCCGCCATTGAAGACGAACGTCAGCGGCCGGTCGTGCCGCTCGCCGTCGCCGACGTACGCGACCGAGAAGATCTCCGCGGCGGGCTTTTCCTTCTTGCGCAGGACCGTCCACTTCCCGGTGACCGTGTATCCGATCGCCTTGCGCCCGCGCCCCCACGTCCCCGTGGTCTCCGCGCCTTCCGGTGGCTCGTGGTCGGGCTTCTTCTCGTTCTCGGAGCTCGTCGCCTCGTCAGCCATCGCCGAGGACGCTACCGGAGCGGTAGAACCTCCCCATGGAGATCGGCGTCTTCACGTTCGCGGACACGCGCGAGGGCGAGGGAGCCGAGCAGCGGCTGAGCGAGCTGCTCGAGGAGGTCGAGCTGGCCGACGAGGTGGGCCTCGACGTCTTCGGCGTCGGCGAGCACCACCGCCCCGACTTCACCGTCTCGGCCCCCGCCGTCGTGCTCGCGGCGGCGGCGGCGAGGACGAAGCGCATACGCCTGACGAGCGCGGTCACGGTCTTGAGCTCGGACGACCCGATCCGGGTCTTCCAGGAGTTCTCCACCGTCGACCTGCTCTCCGGCGGCCGAGCGGAGCTGATGGTCGGCCGCGGCTCGTTCATCGAGTCGTTCCCGCTCTTCGGCTACGACCTCCGCGACTACGACGCGCTCTTCGCCGAAAAGCTCGAGCTCCTGCTCCACGTGCGCGAGACCGGCACCTCACGGGACGGTCACGGTGTCTACCCGCGGCCGCTCCAGGATCCGTTGCCGGTCTGGGTCGCCGTCGGCGGCACTCCCGAGTCGGCCGTGCGTGCGGGGACGCTCGGCCTGCCGATGGCGCTCGCGATCATCGGGGGTGAGCCCGCGCGCTTCAAGCCGTTCGCGGAGTTGCATCGCCGCGGAGCCGAGCAGGCCGGCCACGAGCCGCCGAGGCTCAGCATCAACTCGCACGGCTACATCGCGGCGACGCGCCGGCAGGCGCTCGACGAGTCGTTTCCGTACGTCTCCGCGGCGATGAACCGCATCGGCCGGGAGCGCGGCTGGCCGCCGATGCAACGCCCCGACTACGACGCGGCCGCCACGCTCCGCGGCGCGAACTTCGTGGGCACGCCCGAGGACGTGGTCGAGAAGATCCTCTTCCAGCACGAGGTCTTCCGACACGACCGCTTCCTGCTGCAGTTCACGATCGGCGGCATCCCGCACGCGGGGATCCTCCGCTCGATCGAGCTCCTCGGCCGCGAGGT
>JBKPLV010000076.1:0-4650 GCA_046731795.1 Actinomycetota bacterium
CCGACGGGCGCGAACCTCGAGGTCGACGCGAAGATCGTCCTCACCGTCGGCTCCGACTGCGCGATCGGCAAGAAGACGGTTGCCGTGGAGCTCGACCTCGAAGCGCGGCGACGCGGTCTCGACTCGGTGTTCGTTCCGACCGGGCAGACCGGGATCGCGATCGCCGGGTGGGGGATCGCGGTGGACGCGGTCGTTTCCGATTTCCTCGCCGGCGCGGCCGAGCGGCTCGTCGTCGAGGGTGCGCGGCGCGGCGGGAAGCTCCTCTTCGTGGAGGGGCAGGGCTCGCTCGTGCATCCGATGTACTCGGGCGTGACCCTCGGGCTCGTCCACGGCGCCGCGCCGCACGCGTTCGTTCTCTGCCATCGAGCGACCGCGACCGAGATCGAGGGCTGTCCGGGCCATCCCATCCCGCCGCTCTCCGAGCTCGTCGAGCTTCACGAGCGGATCTCACTGCCTGCGCGGAAAGCGAAGGTCGTCTGCGTCGCCGTCAACACCGCCGATCTCCTGGCGGACGAGGACGCGCGGGCGGCGATTGCCGACGTCGCGGCCCAGACGGCCCTTCCAACCGACGATCCCGTCCGCTTCGGAGCGCAGCATCTGCTTGACGCGCTCCTCGCCCGACTCTAGGCTCCCAAGCCGCTGCGGGCGGTGGGGGCCCGCATTTGGGTTGGATTGGGATGCGGATCCTCGCTGTGGCAACGGTGCTCGCCGCTGCGCTCCTGACCGGAGCGTCGGTCGGCCTGGCCGCGCATGTCGGGGCGAACGACGACTCGGCGAAGTTCGAGGACGACGGCGGCGCTGCCCTGTATGCGCGCATGTCGCAGCTCGGGCTCGAGCAGACCGTGATCGGCGTCCGTTTCGCCCCGAGCCAGGCGATGATCGTCCAGGACAAGGCGGCGCTCGACCGCGCGATTACGAGCGCGACCAGCGCGGGCCTGAACGTCGTCCTCGCCGTCTACCCCTACCCGCCGCGTGAGCTCGAGGCGGGACTGAGCTCGCCCTCGCTCTTCGCGTCCTACGTCGGCGTGCTCGCGTCGATCTACCCGCAGGTCCGGCAGTTCGTCATCGGGAACGAGCCGAACCAGCCCGCGTTCTGGCGGCCGCAGTTCGACGCGGCCGGGAACAACGTCTCCGCGCGCGCCTTCGGCCCGTACCTCGCTGCCGCCTACGACGTGCTGAAGGGCGTCGACCCGGACATCACCGTGGTCGGGGTCGGCCTCTCGCCGCGCGGCAACGACCGCCCGACGGCGAAGAACAACATCTCCACGTCCCCGGTGCGCTTCCTGCGCGCGCTCGGCGCCTGGTATCGGAAGAGCGGCCGCACCGATCCGCTCATGGACGCCTTCAGCTTCCACCCGTACCCGAACGAGGCGACGGATCCCCTCGCGCGCGGCTACCAGTGGCCGAACGCCGGGTTCACGAACCTCGACCGCGTGAAGCAGGCGTTGTGGGACGCCTTCAACGGAACCCCGCAGCCGACGACGCTCCAGGGTCTGAAGCTCGACCTCGACGAGGTCGGGTGGCAGGTCGGCACGGCCGGGCTCGCCGGCTATCGCGGGAAGGAGAACGTGCCCGTAACCGACGAGATCACGCAGGCGGCAATCTACGGACGGCTGATCCGCGAGGCGGCCTGCGATCCGGACGTCGAGTCGCTCAGCTTCTTCGGGTTTCGCGACGACGGCCTGCGGGCTGGTTTCCAGGCCGGGCTCGAGCGCGTCGACGGGACTCCGCGCGCGTCCGCCGCCGCCGTCGCTGAGGCGATCCCCGCGGGGTGTGCAGGCGTCGCACGCGTGTGGTGGCCCGGGAGCGCCGTTCTCGGTGCGAAGGTCGCCGTCGGCGGCCAGCGCGGCGACGTGACCGCGCGCGTCGCCGCGGGGGAGGACGCACGCGCACGCGTCTGCGTCCGCTCCGCGGCGCTCACGGCTTCCGCTGGACAGCGCTGTCGCTCGGTGGCCGTGCAGGGATTGCGCTCGCTCGCCGTCGACGTCCGTGCACCGACAGGCACGACGGGGACAGTCGAGGTGGCAGTGCGGTTCGCCGCCGAGTCGAACCACGCGCGGAGGAGCCTCCTCGTGCGGCGGACCGTGCTGAAGCCCTGATGCGCACTTGACATAGAACATGTGTTCGTGCCATCATGCGAACACGTGTTCGGTCGAATCGTCATCGTCGTCCTCGTCGCAGTCCTCCTCTGGGCTGTGCTCGCGCGGGACACTGGCGCGAGCGGGACGCCGCAGCACCACACGGTCCGCGCGGGGGAGACGCTGTGGACGATCGCGGCCGCGCGCTACGGGGGCGATCCGCGGGCCGGCGTGTGGAAGCTGCAACAGGCGAACGGGCTCGCCGGCGCGACGATCGTTCCCGGCCAGCACCTCGTCATCCCGTAGCGACAGCGACCTGACTCCGAGGGTGATATGAACGGGGCCGATGGCCTCCGACCGCATCCTCGAGCTCCTCCGGCGGCCGGTCGACGTGGACGAGTACACGGAGATCCGGGAGCTCTGGAAGACGCACTCGATCGCCGAGGACAACCGTGACCTGCCCGGGCTCATCTCGACGCTGACCGAGGACTGCGTCTACGAGGTGATGGGCACGGGCGCGCGGTGGGAGGGTCACAAGGGTGCGGCGCGCTTCTACACGGAGCTGCTCACCGCGTTTCCGGACATCCACTTCGATCTCGAGTACATCGTCATCGGCCCCCAGGGCGTCTGCGAGGAGGCGCGTGTGACGGGCACGCACGCGGCGCGCTGGCTCGAGCACGAGCCGACGGGCGAGCGGCTCGAGTGGAAGAACGCCATCTTCTTCCCGTGGGACCCGGCTGCGCGGAAGTTCCGCGGCGAGATGGTCTACACCGACCTCGCGTTTCCCGCCGACACGAGCCGCTGAGCTGCGTCGAAGACGGCGTAGAGCGCCCAACTAGAATCGGCCGCCGTGGACCTCGACGTCGTCTTCCTCGGGACGTCAGGCTCCATGCCGACGGCGAAACGGTCGCTGCCCGCGACGCTCGTGCGGCGAGGCGGCGAGCGGCTCCTGTTCGACTGCGGCGAGGGCACGCAGCGCCAGCTCCTGCGCAGCGACGTCGGCCTCGTCGAGCTCGAGGAGATCTTCCTCACCCACTTCCACGCCGACCACTACCTCGGGCTGCCCGGCATGCTCAAGACGTTCGCGCTGCGGGGCCGCGAGGTGCCGCTCACGATCTACGGGCCGCACGGCCTGCGCGACCTGCTGGGCTCGCTCGGTCGGATCTTCGGCCGGCTCACGTATGCGGTCTCCGCCGTCGAGCTCGGGCCGGGCGACGAGCTCGCACGCGGCGACTATCGGATTGCGGCGTTCGCAGCCGAGCACGGCGTCAGCGCGATCGGGTATGTGCTCGTCGAGGACGACAGACCTGGACGCTTCGACGTCGAGGTCGCCGACCGGCTCGGTGTTCCCGCCGGGCCCGAGCGCGGCGCCCTCCAGCATGGCGACCGGGTCACGCTTGCGGACGGGCGCGTGGTCATGCCCGGCGAGGTTCTCGGTGCGCCCAGGCCCGGCCGCAAGGTAGTGCTGACGGGGGACACGGCGCCCACCGCCTCGATCGTCGACGCGGCGACCGGGGCGGACCTGCTCGTCCACGAGGCGACGTTCCTCGTCGACGAGCGCGAGCGAGCTCGCGAGACGTTGCACTCGACCGCGGGCGAGGCCGCGCTCGCGGCGCGGGAGGCGGGGGTGCGGCTGCTGGCGCTCACGCACGTCTCGACCCGCTACTTCGGCCACCAGGTCGTCGAGGAGGCGACGCAGATCTTCCCGGCGACGGTCGTCCCGCGCGACTTCGATCTCGTCACGATCCCGTTCCCGGAACGCGGCGGGCCCGAGCTCGTGCGCTCCGGGGCGCGCCACCCGCGGACGACGGCGGACGCGGCCGGTACACTCGTCGAGCCAATCCTTTAACCCGGTCCAGCGAGGCCGGAAAGGAGTCGCACGTGACGACGCACGTCCCCGCTGACGCCACCGCGAGGCTCCTCCTCGACGGCGAGGCGATCGCGAAGTCTCTATCCCGCATCGCGCACGAGATCATCGAGCGCAGCGACGACCTCGAGTCCGTCGGTCTCGTCGGAATCCAGTCGCGCGGCGCGCCGCTCGCGTCGCGCCTGCGACGGCTCGTCGAAGAGCGAAGCGGCGTTTTGCTCCCGGTCGGCGCCCTCGACATCACCTTCCATCGCGACGACGTCCACGTCCGCGACGGTGGGCGCGCACCGGGCCGCCAGCCCGTCGTGCGCGCGACGAGCATCGCCTTCCCGATCGAGGGGATGACGGTGGTGCTCGTCGACGACGTGCTGTACACGGGCAGGACGATTCGTGCGGCGATCGACGCGCTCCTGGAGTTCGGTCGTCCCGCGCGCGTGCAGCTCGCAGTGCTCGTGGATCGCGGGCATCGCGAGCTCCCGATCCGGCCGGACTACGTCGGAAAGAACCTGCCGACCGGCCGGGACGAGCGTATTCAGGTCGAGCTCGTCGAGATCGACGAGCGCGACGGCGTGTTCCTCGTCGGCGAGCCCGAGGACGGCAGCCGTGGCTGACCCGCGTGCTCCAGCGCCGCCACGCCGGCATCTCCTCTCCATCGCGGACCTGACAACCGAGGACATCCGGCGCATCCTCGAGACCGCCGAGTCG
>JBKPLV010000077.1:0-5377 GCA_046731795.1 Actinomycetota bacterium
GCGCTCCCGACCGCTCCCGCAGCCCCCGACACGAACACCGTCTGCCCCTCCTTCGGCTCGCCGAGGACGAAGAGGCCGTACCACGCGGTGAGGCCGGGCATCCCGAGGACGCCGAGCGCGGTCGACACCGGCGCTGCCGACGGATCGAGCCGCCACAGCGCCTGGCCGTCGGACAGTGCCCATTCGCGCCAGCCGAGCTGGTGCAGCACCCAGTCGCCCTCCGCATACCGAGGGCTCCTCGACACGGCGATCCGTCCGACCGCTCCGCCAGGCATCGCCTCGCCGACCGAGAAGGGCGCGACGTACGAGCGCATGTCGTTCATGCGCGGCCGCATGTACGGGTCGACGGAGAAGTACGCGTTTCGGATCAGGACCTGGCCGTCTGCGGGCTCCGGGATCGGCGTCTCCGCGATCTCGAACAGCTCCTCGCTCGGAAACCCACTGGGACGTGCGACGAGCCTGACCTCGCGACCGACCCCGTCCATGCGGCGATGATACGACCGTGGAGTCGCTTCGAGGACACCTCCTCATCGCCGGTCCACGGCTGCTCGATCCGAACTTCTGGAGGACGGTGGTGCTGGTCGGCGAGCACTCCGAAGAGGGCGCGCTCGGCGTTGTGCTCAACCGCTCGTCGGAGACGCCGGTCGAGGAGGCGCTGCCGGAGCTCTCCGCCCTCGCGGAGGACCTTGGCGCGGTCCACGTCGGCGGTCCGGTGCAGCCCTCCGCGGTCGTCGTCCTCGCCGATTTCGCCGATCCGGACGCTGCAGACGCGCTCGTCGTCGACACCATCGGGTTCCTCCCCTCGGAGGTCGAGCCGGATGCGCTCGGCGAGCTGCGCCGCGCACGCGTCTACGCCGGGTATGCGGGCTGGGGACCAGGGCAGCTGGACGGCGAGCTCGAGGAGGGCTCCTGGATCGTGGAGCCGGCGCTCCCCGACGACGTCTTCACGAGCGATCCCGAAGGTCTCTGGAGCGATGTGCTCCGCCGGAAGGGTGGACCGTTCGCACTGCTAGCGGGAATGCCACCGGACCCGAGCCTGAACTGACCTGGACTGATCGTGACCCGCGTGTCACGATCGGGCGGCATCCGATAACGGCGGAGGAGGGGACATGTCGGTGGTCGAGGAGCGCGTCGCCGCGCTCGCAACAGATTTCTCGGGATCGCTACTCCAGCCCGACGACGCGGGCTATGACGATGCGCGGCGGATCCACAACGGGCTGATCGACAAGCGTCCGGCAATCATCGCGCGCTGCCGGACAGCCGCGGACATCTCGAAGGCGATTGGTTTTGCACGCGAGCTAGGACTCGAGATCTCGGTCCGGGGCGGAGGCCACAGCGTCGCCGGACGGGCCTGCACGGAAGGTGGGGCAATGATCGACCTTGCCGAGATGAAAGGCATCGAAGTCGACCCGGAGGCCAGAACGCTTCGAGCGCAGGGCGGCGTCCTCTGGGCCGCGCTGAACGAGGCCGCGGCGGCCCATGGCTTGGCGGTCACGGGAGGTCAGATCTCGACAACCGGAATCGCTGGCTTCACGCTTGGCGGCGGCCTTGGCTGGCTCATGGGTGTGTACGGCCTCGCCGTCGACAACCTGAACTCGGTCGAGCTCGTGACCGCGAGCGGCGACGTGCTCGAGGTGTCGGAAAGCTCGCACCCGGATCTCTTCTGGGCCGTTCGCG
Source organism: Actinomycetota bacterium (assembly GCA_046731795.1). Classification (GTDB taxonomy): domain Bacteria; phylum Actinomycetota; class Thermoleophilia; order Gaiellales; family Gaiellaceae; genus GMQP-bins7. Next base: position 1,678 of record JBKPLV010000077.1, read on the forward strand.
GCGGCGGCGGAAACTTCGGTGTCGCGGCTGCGTTCGAGTATCGGCTCCATCCGCTCGAGACGATCGTCGGCGGTCTCATTGCATATCCGTTCGATGCAGCCGCTGACATGCTGCGGTTCTACCGAGACTTCGCGGCCGGCGCTCCCGACGAGCTCACCGTTCATGCGGTCGTCGCCCATGCCCCCGACGGATCCGGCGTGAAGATCGCAGGTATGGCCATGTGCCATGCGGGCTCGCCCGAGGATGCCGAACGCGACCTTGCGCCGGTCAGGGCATTCGGGTCGCCAATCATGGAGATGATCGGACCGATGCCGTATCCGGCGGTCAACACTCTGCTCGACGAGGGATATCCACGCGGTGCGCTCAACTACTGGAAGTCGAGCTTCGTGGACGATCTCAGCGACGGGCTCATCGAGGCGACCGTCTCGCGGTTCGCGGCGACGCCATCGCCGATGAACGCAATTCTCTTCGAGCGATACCACGGCGCCGCGACTCGTGTCGGGATCACCGACACAGCGGTGCCTCACCGCAGGCCCGGCTACAACCTCCTGATTCCGAGCGTCTGGGTCGACCCGGCGGACACGGAGACCAACATCGCCTGGACGCGCGAGACCTTCGATGCGCTCCGCCCGTACTTCAGGGACGGGCGCTGGCTCAATTACCTGGACGATGACGATGCATCCGAAGCCGTCCGCGCCGCATACGGCCCGAACTACGACCGCCTCGTGGAGGTGAAGCGAGAGTACGACCCCGACAACGTCTTCCACATGAACCACAACATCGTTCCGTAGCTAGGCTCGCGCCGGCGTGGCCGGTGTGCGAGCAGCCGTATCGTCCCTTCCCCGCGCCGCGATACTGCACGCGGCCGAGAGTTCGCGGCTCCAGCACCTCGTCCAGAGTCACGGGAGGCGCCTCGGCGCCGCGCGGTTCGTCGCGGGCGAGACCCTCGACTCGTGCGTCGAGGTCCTGCGGAAGCTCAACGACGCCGGCTTCCACGCGAACACGACGCTCCTCGGCGAGGCGATCCCAGATGCCGAGGGCGCGGCCGCCGTCACGGCCCAGTACGAGACGATCATGGAGCGCCTCGTCGCAGAGAAGCTGAAGGCGAACGTCGCCCTCAAGCTCACGCACCTCGGACTCTCCTTCGACGAGGAGACCGCGTACGAGAACGTCGCCCACCTGGTCGCCCGCGCCGGTGAGCTCGGCACCTTCGTGCGCATGGACATGGAGCAGTCGGACTTCGTCGACGGCACCCTGCGGACCTACGAGCGACTGCGCGAGGCTGGGCACGACCACGTCGGCACCGTCCTCCAGTCCTACCTCTACCGCACGAAGGACGATCTCGAGCGGCTGCTGGCGCTCGGCCCCAACCTCCGGATCGTCAAGGGCGCCTACCTCGAACCCGGGACGATCGCGTTCCCGGACAAGGCCGACGTCGACCGAGCCTTCGTCGAGCTCGTGGAGCGAGGCCTGCTCGGCGGCGCGTACATCGCCGTCGCGACGCACGACGAGGCGATCATCCGGCACGTGCAGGAGTTCGCTGCGCGCGAGGAGATCCCGCGCGACCGCTTCGAGTTCCAGATGCTGTACGGCGTGCGGCCTGGCCTCCAGCGCACGATCCTGGCGGAGGGATACAAGGTGCTCGTCGCGACGCCGTTCGGGCCGGACTGGTACCCGTACCTCATGCGGCGCCTGGCCGAGCGCCCGGCCAACCTGGGCTTCTTCCTCAAGAACCTCGTCCGCCGGTGACCGCTCTCCCGCCTGCAGCCGACGTCGTCGTGGTCGGAGGAGGCGTCATCGGCACGAGCATCGCGTTCCACCTCGCAGAGGCGGGGGTCGACGTCTGCCTCCTCGAGCGCGGCCAGCTCGCAGGCGGCTCGACAAGTCGCGCGGCAGGTGGCTTCCGCGCGCAGTTCTCGGACCCCCTGAACATCGCGATCGGGCTGCGCAGCATCGAGGCATTCAGGCGCTTCGGCGAGCGCCCCGGAGCGGAGATCGACCTCCAGCAGGTCGGCTACCTGTTCCTCCTCGACCGGGCGGAGGACGTCGCCGCGTTCGAGGCCGGCGTCGCGCTGCAGAACGAGCTCGGCGTTCCGAGCCGCTTCGTCTCGCTCGACGAGGTCGCGAAGCTCTGCCCGATTGCGGGGCTCGACGACGTGCTCGCGGCGACCTTCTCGCCGCTCGACGGCCATGCGAGCCCCGAGGCCGTCACGCAGGGGTACGCGTCCGGCGCCCGCGCGCACGGGGCGACAGTCGCAACCGGCTGCTCGCTCGACGGTATCGAGCTGTCCGGAGACGAAATCGGCCGCGTCGAGACCACACTCGGCACGATCGAGACGAACACCGTCGTGTGCGCTGCCGGTGTCTGGTCGCCCGAGGTTGCCGGGCTGGTCGGCGTCGAGCTGCCCGTCGAGCCGTACTTCCGCGAGGTCGGATTCACCGGCCCGACGCCGGGCCTTCCGGACGGCATCCCGTTGACGGTCGACTTCTCGAGCGGTTTCTACTTCCACCGTGAGGGCCCGGGGCTCCTCTTCGGCATGGCCGACCGTGCCCAACCGCCGGGCCTCGACGCCGCCACCGATCCGGCATGGCTCGAGCGGGTGATGGAGATCGCCGCGCGCAGGTGCCCGTCGCTCCTCGACATGGGTCTCGCGGGCGGGTGGAAGGGCCACTACGAGGTGACGCCCGATCACAACGCGCTCGTCGGCGAGTCACGGGACGTGAGTCGGTTCCTCTACGCCACGGGCTTCTCCGGCCACGGCTTCCTGCAAGGGCCCGCGGTCGGCGAGATCGTGCGCGACCTGATCCTTGGACGTGAGCCGTTCGTGGACGTGGCGCCACTCGCCGTCGAGCGGTTCGCCCACGCCGCGCTCCGTCCCGAGCGCAACGTGATCTAGCCTCTGCACGTGCCGTCGGACACGCTCGTCTTCATCCCCGCCTGGAACGAGGAGGACAACCTCCCGTTCGTCCTCGACGAGCTCCGCGCCGGCCTACCCGAGAGCGCGATTCTCGTCGTCGACGACGGCTCCACCGACGGCACGGCTGACGTCGCTCGCGCACGAGGCACCGAGGTGCTCTCGTTCGGCGAGAACCGAGGTTTGCGGGAGGGAATCGCCGCCGGCTACGCCTACGCGCAGTCCCACGGATACGAGTTCGTCGGGCGGGTCGACGCCGACGGCCAGCATCCCGTGGACGAGCTGGCGCGTCTCCTCGAGATCGTGCGCTCTGGTCGTGCGGACGTCGCGGTCGGCTCGAGGTTCGCGACCGGCGACGGATACGAGGCGTATCGTTACCTCCCGTCGCCGAGCCGCAGGCTCGGCACGTCCGTTCTTCGGAGGGCAATGCGGGCCGTGCTCGGACGACCCTTCCTCGACGCGACGAGCGGCATGTACGCGGCGAACAGACGCGCAATGCCGGCGCTCGGCCTGCCGTACACGAGCGGAGCGCCGGAGGTCGAATCGCTGCTCCGCCTGCGTGACGCGGGGCTGCTCGTGGTCGAGGTGCCGGTCCACATGCGCGAGCGGGTGGGCGGCGAGTCGAAGCTCCGCGGCAGCAAGGCCATCAGGCTCGTGCTCACGGTGGTCGGAACGCTGCTCCTGTACGGCGTCTGGCGGCGGGTCCGTCGCAGATGACCCGTCTCGTGGCCGTCCTCGGCTACTCCGACGGCTCCGGCTCGGAGCTGCACCCCGTGTGTGCTGCC
>JBKPLV010000078.1:0-8847 GCA_046731795.1 Actinomycetota bacterium
CGCCCGCGACGACGGCGAGGCGTTGGCGTGCGGCGCGCTGCGGAGACACGCCGGCGGGATCGGCGAGGTGAAGCGCATGTACACGATCCCGTCGCGCCAGGGCGAGGGGATCGGCGGGCGCATCCTCGAGAGCATCGAGACACTCGCACGGGAGGACGGGCTCGACCGCCTCGTGCTCGAGACCGGCCACGTGCACCACGCCGCGTATCGCCTCTACGAGCGCAGCGGCTTCAAGCGTTGCGGCCCAGTCCTCGACTACCCGGACACCGGCTGGTCGGTCTTCTACGAGAAGGATCTCAGCCGAGGACCTTGAGGGTTGGTTCGCCACCTCCTTCGCCGTGGTGCTGAGAGTGGCATCCTGCGGGTTCGCCTGACACTTCAAGAGAAATAGCGGGATCCGCTGCTACCGTCGGCGCGCCCATGATCTTCACGCAGTTCGTCGACGACGCGCTCGGGTGTGCTTCCTACCTCGTCGGCGATCCGGGCACCGGCGAGGCGGTCGTCGTCGATCCGGCCTTCGCGATCGAGCAGTACCTCGAGGAGGCGGAACGGCGGGAGGTTCGCATCGTGCGCACGATCGAGACACATACGCACGCCGACCACCTCGCGGGTCACGGCCGGCTCGCGCTGGAGCACGGCGTGCCCGTCAGCATCCATCCGGCCGCGAACGCCGAGTACACGCACGACCCCTTGGAGGACGGCGACGAGATCGCCCTCGGCGACATCGTCCTCCGCTGCCTCCACACGCCCGGGCATCGGCCCGAGCACTGCTGCTTCTCCGTGAGCGACCGGACGCGCGGCGACGATCCCTGGATCGTCCTCACCGGCGACTCGCTCTTCGTCGGCGACTCGGCGCGGCCGGATCTCGCCGTCGAGGCGCGCGAGGGCGCCGAGGGCCTCTTCCACTCGCTGCGCCGGCTCGTCGAGCTGGGCGACGGCGTCGAGGTCTACCCCGGCCACGTCGCCGGCTCGCTGTGCGGGAAGGCGATGAGCTCGAAGGCATCGACGACGATCGGGTTCGAGCGTCGCTTCAACCCCGCGCTCGCGCACGACGACGTCGGGCTCTTCATCGCCGAGTCGGCGGACATCTCCACACCCCGCCCACCGAACATGCAGCGAATCGTGGAGATGAACCGCGGCCCGTTCGTCGGGGTGCCGCCCGAGCCGGCCGAGCTTCCTGCTCCGCCGGACGGCGTCCAGATCCTCGACGTCAGGCCCGTCGAGACGTTCGCCGCGGGCCATCACGCACGCGCGCTCAACGTGCCCGTCTCGGGCACGCGGTTCTCGACGAAGGCTGCGTTCGTCCTCGCCGCGGGTCCCGTCACGATCGTGGCGTCCGCCGAGGACGATGCGGAACTTGCGACGCGCGGCCTCCGCTCGGTCGGATTCCTGGACATCACCGGCTTCGTCCTCGGAGGCGGCTCCGAGGCCCTCGAGCTGGTGGCGGTCGAGCAGCTCGATGCGCTCCTCGCGGACGGAGCGGAGCTCATCGACGTCCGCGAGAAGGACGAGCGCGACACCGGCTACATCGCCGGCAGCCGGAACATCCCGTACCGCCTGCTCGCCCTCGGCGAAGCGGACCTCCCGCGCGACAAGCCGATCGTCACGATTTGCGAGACCGGCCCGCGAGCTGCCATCGCCGCGAGCATCCTCGCGCGGGACGGATTCGACGCTCACCCGGTCGTCAACGGCGGCATCGACTCCTGGGTCGCCTCCGGCAAACGGACGATCGAGTTCCGCCGCTGCGGAGGCTGACTACTCCGGAGGCGGCCCGAGGCGCTCGAGCGCGTAGCCGGACTCGCGGAGCGAGGCCAGCAGCTCCCGGCAGTGCTCCTCGTCGCGGGTCGAGATGACGAGCTCGATCTCGGTCTGCAACGCGGTCGTCGTGCGCCCTGCGCGGTGATGGTCGACGGACACGACGTTGCCGCGCCCTCGGGCGACGAGATCGAGGACGTCGCGCAGCTCGCCCGGCCGATCCGGGATCAGCAAGCGGATCGCGAGGAAGCGACCGGCCTGTGTGAGCCCGTGCCGCAGCACCGAGATGAGCGTCGTGGCGTCGATGTTTCCGCCGGAGAGCACGACCGCGACGGAGCCCCGTCCCGGGACGCGACCCGAGAGCAGCGCCGCCAGCCCTGCCGCTCCCGCGCCCTCGACGACGAGCTTCGCCCGCTCCACGCACAGGACGAGCGCCTCCGAGATCTCCTCGTCCGAGACCTGCACCCTCTCGTCGAGGACGTGCTCGAGGATCGAGGTCGGCAGGACGCCGGGATGCTTCACGGCGATGCCGTCCGCGATGGTGTAGCCCGGCTGGCAGATCACCCCGATCGCACGCGTGCCCGGCCGCCGGGCCTTGAGCGCCAGTGCGATGCCGGCAGCAAGCCCACCGCCGCCGATCGGGATCACCACGGTCTCAGCGTCCGGCACCTGCTCGGCCAGCTCGAGCCCGATCGTCCCCTGACCTGCGATCACGCGCTCGTCCTCGAAGGCGTGCACGAGCGTTGCCCCGGTGCGGTCGACGTGCTCCTGCGCGGCGGCTACGGCCTCCTCGAACGACGCGCCCCCGAGCTCGGTCTGACCCCCGTACGCGCGAGTCGCCTCCACCTTCGCCATCGGAGCGTCCTCCGGCATGAAGACGGTCGCGGCGATCCCCGCTTCGCGTGCGGCCCAGGCGACCGCCTGGCCGTGGTTCCCTGCGCTCGCGGCGACGACGCCCGCGCGCCGCTCCTCCTCCCCCAGCGTCGCGATCGTGTTGTAGGCGCCCCGGATCTTGAACGAGCCCGTGCGCTGGAGGTTCTCCGCCTTGAGGAAGACCGGACGCCCGGTGAGCCGCGAGAACGTCTCCGTCGGGTAGAGCGGCGTCTCGCGCGCGACACCGGCGAGACGCTCGCGTGCAGCCTCGACGTCAGCGAGCGTCAGTGGCATCGAGCTCGAAGACCTCTTCCAGGATCCGCTGCACCGCGCTCAGGGGATCGAGCTCGCGGGACTCGACCTGCGCCAGGACCTCGCGCAGAGCCGCGTCCTCGGCCACCGCCGCGCGGAGGTGCGCGCCCGCGCGGGTCGATGCAGCCGCGAACACCTCCGCGGCGAGATTCGTCCGCCGGCGCTGATCGAGGCGGCCGTCGGACTGCAACGCGGCCCGGTGCTCCTCGATCGCCGCCCACAGCTCCGGGACGTTCTTGCCGGTGAGCGCCTCGGTGAGGAGGATCGCCGGCCGCTGCTCGGGATCCGCGAGCGCGACGATCGAACGCACCTCGTTCAGCATCGTCTTCGCAGCCGGGTGCTCCATCTTGTTGATGGCGATGACGTCCGGGATCTCCATGATCCCCGCCTTCAGCGCCTGGACGGAATCGCCCGAGCCGGGCATGAGCACGAGCACGACTGTGTCTGCGATCCCGGTCACCTCGACCTCGCTCTGTCCCGCCCCGACGGTCTCGACGAAGACGACGTCCTTGCCCGAGGCGTCGAGCAGGAGCACGGCCTGCAGCGTCGCCTCTGCGAGGCCGCCGAGATGGCCTCGGGTTCCCATCGAGCGGATGTAGACGCCCGGGTCGAGGAAGTGGTCGGCGAGCCGGATCCGGTCGCCGAGGAGCGCGCCGCGCGAAAACGGGCTCGAAGGGTCGACCGACACGACGCCCACGGTGCGATCCCGCTCCCGGATGTGCCCGACCAGCGCGCCGATCAGGCTCGACTTCCCGACTCCGGGAGGGCCGGTGACCCCGACGATCGCGGCGCGTCCCGTGTCCGGGTAGACCTCGCGGACAAGCGGGTACGCACGGGCATCGCCGTCCTCGACGAACGAGATCGCCCGTGCGAGCGCGCGGCGATCACCTGACCGGACGCCGGCGACGAGCTCGTCGGGCGTCAGCTCCTTCCGCGCCATGCAGGGACTCTATGTCGGGCCTGCTGAGGACGAGTTCAGCACCTCGCGGCCGCGATGCGGCCGCCTTCAGGGATTTTTCGCGCGACCGGGATCCGCGCGTCAGCGGATCCCGGTCTTGCGCATCACCTCGTGCGCCTGGCCTCTGCTTCGCGCCGAGCCTCGATCTCCTCGAGCAGGACGGCGATGCGCTCGAGCGGCGGCGCCGGCGCGCCGTTCGCAGGCGCGGGCTCGGGCTCGCCCCGCGCCACGTGACCGTTGCCGAGCGCCGCCACCGCCGACTCCGAGCTCGCCTCGACGGCACCCCATTCCTCTTCCTGGTCCACCGGCAGCCAGCGGGTCATGACGAGCGCCACGACGGCAGCGACGAGGAAGAGGACTCCGGAGGCGACCCACACGACGCGCGCGCCGACGACGTCGATGAGCACGCCCGACGCGACCATCGCCATTCCGACGATCGCGTAGTTCGAGCTCATGATCGTCGCGAGCGCACGGCCCCGGTACTGGTCGGGCGCGCCGCGCTGGACGAGCAGCCGGTTGCAGACCACGACCGAGCCGTTCCCCGCTGCGCCGCCGATCACGAAGGCGGCCGCGAGCTCGATCGACCCGGACAGCCCCGCGGCGCCCCAGCCGACACCCATCAGCACGAGGGACCCGACGTAGTTCCGGCGCAGACCGGCCTTCCCCAGCGAGGGCGCGCTGAGGAAGCTCCCGAGTGCAAGCCCGACTCCACTCGCGGCCGCGAGTGCTCCGTACCCGATGTCGCCCGCGTCGAGCGTGTCCTTCGCGAAGACGACCTCGGCGACGTTGACCGCGCCGGTGCCGAGCATCGCGACGTTCCAGACGACGAGGACCGTGAGCAGCGGCCGCGACGTGACGACGAGCCTGAGCCCGTCGGCGACGTCTCGCCAGTGGCCGCGCGTGACCGGATCCTCCGAGCGCAGCTTGGTCTCCGCGATGCGCGCCACGAGCAGCGCCGAGAAGAGGAACGTCACCGCGTTGACGAGGTAGGGCACCGACGGCCCCCACGCAGCCACGAGGAGCGTCCCGACGAGGGGGCCGACCGTCATCGAGAGCGTGTCCACGGTCACGGTCAGCGAGTTCGCGTTCGCGAGGTCCTCCTCGTCGACGAGGTTCGGGATCGCCGCGTTCGCAGCCGGGAAGAAGAAGCCGGTCGCGATTCCGGCGATGCCGGCGGCGACGACGAGCCCCTCGGTCGAGTCGACGAAGGGCAGCACGGCGAAGACACCGAGGCGAACGAGGTCGGACCCGATCATGAGCCACCGGCGGGAGAGCCGGTCGACGAGCGGGCCGAGCAGGAAGCCGATCAGGACGATCGGGAGGAAGTCCGCGATCAGCAGCCCCGCGACCCAGACTCCAGACCCCGTCTGATCCCAGACCTGGAGGATGAGCGCGACGGCCGCGAGGTAGGTCCCGAAGCTCGACCCCGCCGTGGCGAGGAAGAGATACGTGAACGACCGAGACCGGCGAAAGAGGCCGAAACGGCTTGAGCTCTCCACGACCGAGGGTGACGCTAGCACTCGGTCCCGATTTCGACTACGGCGCTTCCGGCCGTGTCCTCAGCAGACATGTGCGGAAGGTCGGTCGTCGTGGACGCGTGGCGGCAGACGCTCAGGCGCCGCGCATCGCCTTCTGCGCGCGGGTCTCGACCAGCTTCGTGAGCCGTCGGACCTCGTCCTGCGGAGGCGGCGCGAGCGCGTTCACGTAGATCACGCCTGCCTCCGCCCGCGAGACCTGCATCGACACGACGTCGACGTAGAAGCGAACCCCTTGGAGCGTCGCAAGCGCGCGATACGCAACCGATCGCGTCCCCCTCGCTGGGAAGGGGATGCGCTTCAACGACACGAGTCGCATGGTCGAGCTCTGCAACTCCGTACGAAGCTCCGTGCGCTGGCATTGCTGTCCCGCTGGGCTCAGGGCCTGGCGCCAGGACTGATTGGCGTCGGCCCGCGTCGCATAGACGGCCGCGATCGACCTCACGAACTCTCCGGTCGCCGTGAAGATGGGCGAGCTCCCTCTCCCCGTGATCGTGAGGTCCGATTCGTCGAGCGCGGAGCAATACAAGCCGCCACTGGGGATCGGCGCCGGATGGACCGCGTAGGCCGGGTTGAGGTCGCCGACCCGCAGCACCATCGCCCTGGCGCGCGCCTGGTCGGCCGGCGTGAGGCGCTCCTTCGGATCGCCGCGTCCGGCGAGCGCCGTGGCGGTGAGAGCCAGCGCGAGGACGACGACGACGGATACGAGCTTCACGCGTCTCAGAGTACGGACGCTCACGGCTCGTAGGCGAGATTCTGGCGGAGCCAGCGCTCGGCCTCTGCGAGCTTGACACCCTTACGCTCCGCGTAGTCCGCGACCTGGTCGCGGCCGATCCGCCCCACGGAGAAATACCGGGCCTGCGGGTGACCGAAGTAAAGACCGCTGACGCTCGACCCTGGCGTCGTCGCGTATGACTCCGTCAGCCCGATGCCCGCCCGGCCGGCCTCCAGCAGGTCGAGCAGCGTGCCCTTCTCGGAGTGGTCGGGGCAGGCCGGGTACCCGAACGCCGGCCGGATGCCGCGGAACCGCTCGCCGATCCGCTCCTCGTTCGTGAGCACCTCGTCCGGCGCGTACCACTCGCGGCGAGCGACCTCGTGGAGACGCTCCGCGAAGGCCTCGGCGAGGCGGTCGGCCAACGCCCTGACCATGATCGCGCGGTAGTCGTCGTTCTCGGCGGCGAACGTCTCCCCGAGCTCCTCGCTCCCGTGGATCGAGACCGCGAAGGCGCCGACGTGATCCGTGGCTCCCGCGTCGGCGGGGGCGACGAAGTCCGCGAGCGACCGGTTCGGGCGCGAATCGGCGTGGTCGGCCTGCTGGCGCAGCATCGGGAAGCGCACGCCTCCGTCGAGGACGACGTCGTCGCCGTCGGCGCGCGCCGGCCAGAAGCCGTAGACGCCACGCGCCCGCAGCGCGCCATCCGAGGCGACCTGGTCGAGGAGCTCGTTCGCCGCCTCGAGCAGCTCGCGCGCGACACTGCCCTTCTCGGGGTCGTCGAGGATCGCCGGGTAGCGGCCCTTGAGCTCCCACGCGTGGAAGAAGAACGTCCAGTCGACGTACTCGCGCAGCGTGGCGATCTGCTCCTCCACGACGCGCGTGCCCGTGAACGGCGGAGCGGCGAGGTCGTCGGCGTGCCACTCGATCGGCGTCCGCCGCGCCCGCGCCTCGCGCAGCGGCAACAGCGGCTTCCGTCCGCGTTCTGCGTGCAGGGCGCGGAGCCGCTCCTGATCCGCGCGGTTCTCGGCGTCGAGGCGCTCGCGGCGGCCGCCGTCGAGGAGGTCGCCGACGACGCCGACCACGCGAGAGGCGTCGAGCACGTGCACGGTGGGCTGCCCGTACTCCGGCGCGATGCGCACGGCCGTGTGCTGCCTCGACGTCGTCGCCCCGCCGATGAGCAGCGGGAGGTCGAGTCCGCGTCGCTCCATCTCCTTCGCCACGGAGACCATCTCGTCCAGGGAGGGCGTGATCAGGCCGGACAGCCCGACGATGTCGCAGTCGTGCTCGAGCGCCGAGTCGAGGATGCGGTCGGCTGGGACCATCACACCGAGGTCGATCACCTCGTAGCCGTTGCAGCCGAGGACGACGCCGACGATGTTCTTGCCGATGTCGTGCACGTCGCCCTTCACGGTCGCGAGCACCACGCGGGAGGCCGCCGACCGCTCGGTCTTCTCGGCCTCCATGAACGGCTCGAGGTACGCGACGGCGCGCTTCATCGCCCGCGCGCTCTTCACGACCTGCGGGAGGAACATCTTCCCGGAGCCGAACAGATCGCCGACGATCTTCATTCCGTCCATGAGCGGGCCTTCGATCACGTCGAGCGGCCGCGCCGCGGATCGGCGTGCCTGCTCGGTGTCCTCTTCGATGAAGTCGACAACACCGTGGACGAGCGCGTGTGCGAGGCGCTCCTCCACCGGCGCCTCGCGCCAGGAGAGATCGAGCTCTCGCCGCGTCGCGCCGCCCGTGACGGTGGCCGCGATCTCCACGAGCCGCTCGGTCGCGTCCGGACGTCGGTCGAAGAGCACGTCCTCCACACGCTCGAGGAGATCCGGCTCGATGTCCTCGTACACCGCGAGTTGGCCGGCGTTCACGATCCCCATGTCGAGTCCGGCGCGGATGGCGTGGTACAGGAACGACGCGTGCATCGCCTCGCGGACGGCGTCGTTCCCGCGGAAGGCGAACGAGAGGTTCGAGATCCCACCGGAGACGAGCGCGCCCGGGCAGCGCTGTTTCAGCAGCGGGATCGCGTCGATGAAGGCCTTCGCGAATGCCGCGTGCTCCTCGATCCCGGTCGCGACGGCGAGGATGTTCGGGTCGAGGACGACGTCCTCGGGCGCGAAGCCGGCCCGTTGCATGAGCAGGTCGTACGCGCGGCCGAGGATCTCGACCTTGCGCTCGACCGACTCCGCCTGCCCGCGCTCGTCGAATGCCATGACGACGACCGCCGCTCCGTAGGCACGCACGACGCGCGCGTGCTCGAGGAACGGCTCCTCGCCTTCCTTCAACGAGATCGAGTTGACGACGCCCTTCCCCTGCAGACACTTGAGACCGGCCTCGATCGCGGAGAAGCGGGAACTGTCGACCACGATCGGGAGCCGCGCCGCCTCGGGCTCCGTCGCGAGCAGGTTGAGGAAGGTCGTCATTGCCTCCTCTGCGTCGAGCAGGTCGGCGTCCATGTTCACGTCGAGCAGGTTCGCCCCGCCACGCACCTGCTCGAGCGCGACGTCGACCGCGCCCTGGAAGTCGTTCGCCTCGATCAGACGGCGGAACCGCGCCGAGCCCGTGACGTTCGTCCGTTCGCCGACGACCACGAACCCGGTGTCGGGCCCCACGACGAACGGATCGAGCCCGGAGAAGCGTGGCCGCCTCGAGCTCTCCGGCACACGCCGCGGCGGCAGCCCCTCGACCGCCCGCGCGAT
>JBKPLV010000079.1:0-2469 GCA_046731795.1 Actinomycetota bacterium
TCGTCCGAGGACGACGTTGCGCAGATGGTCGACGAGGCGCTGCAACGGAATGGCCGCATCGACGTCCTCGTGAACAACGCCGGGCTCTACGCCTCGCTCGAGATGCGCGCGTTCACCGAGATCCCGCTGGAGGAGTGGAACCGTGTGATGGAGGTCAACGTCGCGTCGATGTTCCTCACCTGCCGCGCCGTCGTCCCGGTCATGCGCGACCAGGGCGGCGGGAAGATCGTGAACATCTCCTCCGGTACGCCCTTCCGCGGCGTCCCGTTCCTTCTGCACTACGTGACCTCGAAGGGCGCGATCGTCGCGCTCACCCGCGCGCTCGCGAAGGAGGTCGGGAGAGACGGGATCCACGTGAACTGCGTCGCTCCGGGATTCACGATGTCCGAGGGCGTGAAGTCGCACCCCGAGGTGATCGAGGCGTTGCGCGACGTGTCGGTCGCGGCCCGGACGATCCAGCGCGACCAGGTGCCGGAGGACGTCGTCGGCGCAGTCGTCTTCCTGTGCACCTCCGCCGCCGACTTCATCACGGGCCAGACCATGGTCATCGACGGCGGCCAGTACTTCCATTGAGGCTCTCCGAGCACCCTGACGGCCTCGAGGTCGGAGCCGGGCGTCACGTCGTCTACGAGCTCCCTGCGAACGAGGCCTTCTACGGCGCCGTGACCGTGAACGGATCTGCGCTGCTCTGGGAGCTCGACGATCCGGGGCCGGGTCACATCGTGCGCTGCGACCGCGTCGACTTCCCGCCCGGCGGCATTGCCTACCGTCATGTTCATCCCGGCCCCGGCATCCGGCGCATGCTCCACGGCGAGCTGACGATCGATCGCGGCGACGGCGCACCGCAGACCTATCGCGCCGGCGACTCCTGGCTCGAGGGCGCGGACGATCCCGTGCTGGCGACGGCATCGGCCACCGAGGAGACGGCGTTCGTCCGCGTGCTCCTGCTCCCCGGCGAGTGGGCGGGCCGCAGGACGATCCGCTACCTCGATCCCGCCGACGACGAGCGGCCGAAGCTGCAGCGCGCGACCGTGCTCCTCGAGGTGCCGCTCTGAGAACGGGCGGGAGGATTCTCGTCGACCAGCTCGAGCTGAACGGCGCCGACCTCGCCTTCTGCGTTCCGGGCGAGAGCTACCTCCCGGTGCTCGATGCGCTCTACGACTCGTCGATCCGTCTCGTCACGTGCCGCCACGAGCAGGGCGCGGCCAACGCTGCCGAGGCCTACGGCAAGCTCACCGGCCGGCCCGGGCTCTGCCTCGTGACCCGGGGGCCGGGTGCGACGCAGGCAGCGGTCGGGGTGCACACCGCGAGGCAGGACTCGTCGCCGATGATCCTCCTCGTCGGTCAGGTGCCGCGCGCGTTTCGCGGCCGCGAGGCGTGGCAGGAGCTCGACTACGCGCATGTGTTCGGCGGGATCGCGAAGGCGGCATGGGAGATCGACACCGTCGAGCGCATTCCGGGGCACGTCGCCGAGGCGTTCTCGATCGCTTTCTCCGGCCGCCCCGGCCCGGTCGTGCTGGCACTGCCCGAGGACGTGCTCGCCGAGGACTCCGAGGTCGAGGACTGGGCGCCGGTCGAGGCGCCCCGAGTCGAGCCGCGGAGCGAGGACCTGCAGCGGCTGCACGAGCTCCTCATGCGTGCGGAGCGACCGCTCGTCGTCGTTGGCGAGGGCGGCTGGACGGCGGAGACGAGTCGCGACGTCCAGGCCTTCTGCGAGGCGAAGGAGCTCCCGGTCGCATGCGCGTTCCGCTGCCAGGACTTCGTCGACAACCACTCGCCGAGCTACGTCGGCATCCTCGGCGTCGCCATGGACGAGCGAATCGCCGCGCGGCTGCGCGACGCGGACCTCGTGCTCGCTCTCGGCGGCAGGCTGGGAGAGGTGCCGACGCGGCGGTACACGCTGCTTGAGCCGCCGGACCCGCGCCAGACGCTCGTTCACGTCCACCCCGACGCGACCGAGCTCGGTCGCGTCTATGTCCCCGAGCTCGCGATCGCGGCGACGCTGCCGGAGTTCGCGGCCGCACTCCGCTCGCTGCAGCCGGTCGAGACGCGCTGGAGGGAGTGGACGAGCTCCGCCCGAACCGAGTACCTCGACAATCTCCGGCACGAGCCGATGGAGGGAGACGTCGATCTCGGCGAGATCATGGCGTTCCTCCGCGCGCGCCTGCCGGGCGACGCCGTCCAGACCTGCGGCGCGGGCAATTTCACGGTGTGGGCGCACCGGTTCGCGAAGTTCACGCAGTTCGGCACCCAGGCGTGTCCGCGCTCCGGCTCGATGGGATACGGGCTGCCCGCGGCGGTGGCCGCGCAGCTCGTCCATCCGGAGCGGATCGTCGTCTGCTTCACCGGCGACGGGGACTTCGTGATGAGCTCCCCGGAGCTGGCGACGGCCGTGCAGTACGACCTGCCGATCGTCGTGCTCCTGGTGAACAACGGGATGTACGCGACCATCCGCATGCACCAGGAGCG
>JBKPLV010000080.1:0-3581 GCA_046731795.1 Actinomycetota bacterium
AGGACGGGCGCGCGTCGCAGACCGACCTCGACCTGCTCCTCTCCGTCTGCGACCGGATCATGGGCAAGTGCCTGTGCCCGCTCGGCGACTCCGATGCGATCGCGGTGCTCAGCTACGTCGACAAGTTCCGCGACGAATACCGGGCTCACCTCGACCTGGGCCGCTGTCCCTTCGGCGGAGACTCGTCGCTCGAGAGGATCCTGGCGCCGTCTGCGATCCACGAGCACCACGGCGAGATCGCGCATGTCTGAGCTCGTCTCGGTCACCGTCGACGACCGCCAGCTGGAGGTGCCGAAGGGCACCGGCCTGGTCGAGGCGGCGCAGGCGGCTGGCATCGAGATCCCGGTGTTCTGCTACGAGCCGCGGCTCGGGGCACCGGTCGGCGCGTGCCGCATGTGCCTCGTCGAGATCGAGGGCATGCCGAAGCTGCAGGCGGGCTGCACCCTCACGGTGTCGGACGGAATGGTGATCAAGACCGGCGCGACCTCGGCCAAGGCTGCCGAGGGCCAGGAGGCGACGCTCGAGTTCATCCTCGTGAACCACCCGCTCGACTGCCCCGTCTGCGACAAGGGCGGCGAGTGCCCGCTGCAGGATCTCACCTTCCGCCACGGGCCCGGCAACACGCGGATGACCTTCGCGAAGCGCACGTGGGACAAGCCGATCCCGGTGTCCCCACTCATCGCGCTCGACCGCGAGCGCTGCATCCTCTGCTACCGCTGCACCCGCTTCTCCGAGGACGTCGCCGAGGATGGGCTCCTCATTGCGCGGAACCGTGGTGCGCACACCGAGATCGCCACGTTCGAGGACGAGCCGTACCGCTCCCCGTTCTCGGGGAACGTCATCGAGCTCTGCCCCGTCGGTGCGCTCACCTCGACGCTCTACCGCTTCGAGGGTCGACCCTGGGATATCCAGTCGGTCCCCACGGTCTGCACGGGCTGCGCGGTCGGCTGCAACACGTCGGCGACGATCCGCGAGGGGAAGGTCAAGCGCATCTACTCGCGGAACCATCCCGAGATCGACCGCGGCTGGCTCTGCGACAAGGGACGCTTCGCGTTCCCGCACCTCCGCGCCGAGGACCGCATCACGACGCCACTTCGACGCGGCCGGAAGGGTCTCGACGAGATCTCCTGGGACGAGGCGCTCGACGAAGCCGAGTCGATGCTGCGGGCGGCCGGCGGGTCGATCGTCACGGCCTTCTCGGGCTCCGAGACAACGGAGCTGGCGTATGCCCTCGGGCGGCTCCTGCGGACCGGGCTCGACGCGCACTCGGCCGTTCTCCCCGAGGCGACGTCGAGCGCCCTCGACGCGTTCCGCCTCCCGCTGAGCGCGATCGGCGAGGCGGAGCTCGTCGTGGTCGTCGGCGACGACCCGGTCGTCGAGCGCGCGCCGGTCGTCGATCTCTGGATCAAGCACGCACGGCGTCGCGGCGCCGAGGTCGTCGTCTACTCACCGACGGGCACCCAGCCGACGCCGCCGGGGGCCGCAGCCGAGGCCTGCCGCGAGCTCGCGAGCGGGCGGAGCGCGCTTGCGAAGAAGCTGCGCTCGTCCGAGAAGGCCGTACTGATCTGGTCGGGGCCAGGCGGAGGCGGCGGCGCGCGCATCGCGGAGCTCGCACACAGCTTCGGCTTCGCCGACAAGCCCGGCTGCAGCGCGTTCCACCTGCCCAGGGCGTCGAACCCGCACGGGGTCGCGCTGGGGTGGGCCGTCGCGGCGGACGCCGACGAGACCAACCCCGAGCCGATCGAGCTGCTCGTCGTCTCGGGCGACGAGGCCGCCTCGAACCCCGACGTGCGCGCGCTCGCCGAGAAGGCGAACCGGGTGCTCGTCCTGACGATGTTCCACGAGCTAGCGGGCGGTTGGGCCGACCTGATCCTGCCTGCGACCGGCGCCCTCGAGCGCGACGGCACCGCCATCAACCTCGAGGGCCGCGTCCAGCGCCTGCGCCGCGCGGTGCTCCCTCCCTGCCCGGACGAGCTCGCCTGGATCTCCAAGCTCGCGGCCCGCTTCGGCGTGGACGTTCCACCGCATGCGGCCGGGGTCTTCGCAGAGCTCGGCTCGTCGCTGTTCCGCGACCTCACGCTCGAAGAGGTCGGCCTGCGAGCACCGCTGCCAGCCCGGCAGGCGTACGTCGCTCCGGCTCCCGCGACGAGCCCCGACCATGTCGAGGAGACTCCTGGAGCGTTGCGCCTCCATCGCTACACGCCGCTCTTCTCGGGGCCCGCCGTCGAGCGCGTGGCCGAGCTCGGCTTCCAGCGTCCCGAGCGCGACGTCGAGCTCTCGGCCGCCGACGCCGCGAGCCGCGGGATCGCCAGCGGGGACGCGGTTGTCGTCCGCTCGAACGGCACGTCGGTCGAGCTCCGCGCGCGAGTCAACCGCAAGCTGATCGAGGGCGTGGTCCGCGTCGCCGACGAGCACGCCGGCGACCTGCATCCGGCCGTAGAGGTCGCGAAAGCGTGAGCACACCGTCCGTCGACTGGTGGGTGAGCCTCATCGAGGCGTTCGTCGTGATCAACCTCGTGATGGCGACCTTCGCCTACCTCACGCTCGCCGAGCGCAAGGTCATGGGCCGGATGCAGCTCCGCTACGGCCCGAACCGAGCCGGCCCGCGCGGGGCGCTGCAGCCGATCGCCGACCTGCTGAAGCTCCTGAACAAGGAGGCGTTCCAGCCGAGCGAGGCGATCGACTGGGCGTTCATCCTGGGGCCGTTCCTCGCCGCCTTCACGGCGCTCACGACGTTCTCCGTGATCCCGTTCGGGCCAGGCTGGACGATCGGTGGCGTCTACATCCCGGGGCAGGTCGCCGACCTGGACATCGCGCTCGTCCTCATCTTCGCGATCGGCTCGCTCGGCGTCTACGGGTTCATCCTCGGCGGCTGGTCCTCGGACTCGAAGTACGCGCTGCTCGGCTCCATGCGGACGTGTGCGCAGCTCGTCTCCTACGAGGTGTCGCTCGCGCTCTCGGTCCTCGGGGTGATCCTGATGGCGCACACGCTCTCTCTCACCGGCATCGTGGAGCAGCAGTCCGACACGATCTGGTACGCGATCCCGCAGTTCGTCGGCCTCCTCGTGTTCCTGCTCGCCGGAACGGCCGAGACGGCACGCGCCCCGTTCGACCTCCCCGAGGCCGAGCAGGAACTCGTCGCCGGCTACCACACCGAGTACGGCGGGATGCGCTTCGGGCTCTACTCGATGTCGGAGTACATCAACCTGATCACGCTCTCCGCGCTCTGCGTGACGCTCTTCCTCGGCGGCTGGCACGGGCCGGGTTGGGACGGCGCGACGTGGGCCGGCCCGCTCTGGTTCCTCGGCAAGCTCGTCATCCTCCTGTTCGTCTTCATCTGGATGCGGACGACGCTGCCGCGCTTGCGCTACGACCAGCTCATGCGCTTCGGGTGGAAGATCCTGCTCCCGGTCGCGACCGTGAACGCAGTAGTCACGGCGATCCTCGTGGTGGCCTTCTGATGGCGCAGCCGTTCACCACGCTCAAGGGCTTCGGCGTCACCTTCCGGCAGATCTTCCGGAAGCCGATCACGCAGCAGTACCCGGAGTACAAGCGCCCGGTGTACCCGCGCTTCCGCGGAC